>USCM01000051.1 GCA_900553155.1 uncultured Prevotella sp.
CGGGTACTGTGCTGCCTAAGGAGGAACTAAAGAAGTGGGTTAAGTACGCTCTCGACAACGATACACTAATCCTGTACGACGCAGCATACGAGGCATACATACAAGACGACGACATACCCCACTCTATATACGAGATTAAGGGAGCCAAGAAATGCGCCATCGAGTTTCACAGCTACTCAAAGACAGCTGGCTTCACCGGCGTGCGCTGCGGATATACGGTAATACCAAAGGAGGTTACGGCAGTGACACTCGACGGCAAGGAGCGCATCAACCTCAACCACCTGTGGGACCGTAGACAGTCGACCAAGTTCAACGGCACAAGCTACATATCACAGCGCGCCGCTGCTGCAATATACACCCCAGAGGGCAAGAAGCAGATAAAGGACACCATCGACTACTATATGGGCAATGCCAAGATTATGCACGAGGCGCTTACAGCTATGGGCTTCGAGGTGTTTGGAGGCAAGAACGCACCCTACCTTTGGGTTAAGACACCAGGCGACACCGACTCGTGGAAGTTCTTCGAGCATATGCTATATGCCGTAGGTGTGGTTTGCACGCCGGGTGTAGGCTTCGGACCAAGCGGCGAAGGCTATGTACGCCTTACAGCCTTTGGCAACCGCGACGACTGCAAAGAGGCTATGCGAAGAATAAGAGAATGGCTTAAAAAGGCATAAAAAATAACAATAAACAACATAAAAGAAAGAAAACAATGGCAAATTTAAGATTTGATGTTGTAGCCGACGCTTTCAAGAAGAAACCCGTCGACGTGATTGCACCGATTGAACGTCCGTCAGAGTTCTTCGGAAAGAACGTGTTCAACCGCGCCAAGATGTACAAGTATCTGCCGCGCGACGTATACGAGAAGCTCGTTGACGTTATCGACAATGGCGCTCCTCTCGACCGTTCGATTGCCGACGCTGTGGCAAAGGGCATCAAGCAGTGGGCAGACGAGAACGGTGTTACACACTACACACACTGGTTCCAGCCTCTTACAGAGGGCACTGCCGAGAAGCACGATGCCTTTATCGAGCACGATGGCAAGGGTGGCATGATAGAAGAGTTCTCGGGCAAGCTGCTCATACAGCAGGAGCCTGATGCCAGCTCGTTCCCTAACGGAGGTATACGCAATACCTTCGAGGCTCGTGGCTATTCGGCTTGGGACCCAACATCGCCTATCTTCATCATAGACGACACACTGTGTATCCCTACCATCTTCATATCTTACACAGGCGAGGCACTCGACTATAAGGCTCCGCTCTTGCGCTCACTGCATGCCGTAAACGAAGCAGCAAAGTCGGTTTGCCACTATTTCTACCCCAATGTAAAGAAGGTTATCTGCAACCTTGGCTGGGAGCAGGAGTACTTCCTCGTTGACGAGGGACTCTACTCGGCACGTCCAGACCTTATGCTTACTGGCCGCACTCTTATGGGACACGACTCGGCTAAGAACCAGCAGATGGACGACCACTACTTTGGTGCTATCCCAGAGCGTGTACAGGCCTTTATGAAGGACCTTGAGATACATGCCCTCGAGCTTGGCATCCCTTGCAAGACACGCCACAACGAGGTTGCGCCTAACCAGTTTGAGCTTGCTCCTATCTACGAGGAAACCAACCTTGCCATCGACCATAACATGCTTCTGATGTCGCTCATGAAGAAGATTGCACGTCATCACGGATTCCGTGTACTGCTACATGAGAAGCCATTTGCTGGCATCAACGGTTCGGGTAAGCACGAAAACTGGAGTCTTGCTACCGACTCAGGCATTCTGCTACATGGTCCTGGCAAAACACCTGAGGACAACTTGCGTTTTATCGTATTCATTGTAGAGACTCTTATGGGTGTATACAAGCACAATGGTCTGCTTAAGGCGAGCATTATGAGTGCCACTAACGCTCACCGCTTGGGTGCCAACGAAGCTCCTCCTGCTATCATATCGTCGTTCCTCGGACATCAGCTTACAGAGATTCTGTCGCGCATTGAGACTTCTGACAAGGACGAGCTGTTTGACATTGCAGGCAAGCAAGGACTAAAACTCGACATCCAGGAGATTCCGGAGCTGCTCGTCGACAACACCGACCGCAACCGCACATCACCATTCGCCTTTACCGGAAACCGCTTCGAATTCCGTGCTGTAGGCTCTGAGGCCAACTGTGCCAGTGCTATGATTGTGCTCAACACTGCTGTTGCCGAGGCTCTTCAGGACTTCAAGAAGCGTGTTGATGCTCTTATCGAGAAAGGCGAAGACAAGATAAGCGCCATACTCGACGTCATTCGCGACGACATCAAGTTCTGCAAGCCTATCCACTTCGACGGCAATGGCTACTCGGACGAGTGGGTTGAGGAGGCTAAGCGCCGCGGTCTCGACTGCGAGACATCTTGCCCGAAGATCTTCGAGCGCTACCTGGACGAGAGCACTATCAAGATGTTTGAGAGCCAGAACGTTATGACACGCAAGGAGCTTGAGGCACGCAACGAGGTTAAGTGGGAGACATACACCAAGAAGATTCAGATTGAAGCACGTGTCTTTGGCGACCTCTCTATGAACCATATCATCCCTGTGTGCACACACTACCAGAGCCGTCTGGCTAAGAACGTGCAAAGCATGTACGAAATATTCCCTGCTGAGACAGCCGACAAACTTACATCACGCAACAAGAAGATTATCGAGGAGATAGCCGAGCGCACTCAGATTATAGAGAGTGGTGTGGAGGAACTGGTCAACGCACGCAAGGTGGCAAACAAGATTGAGGACGAGCACCTCAAGGCTATTGCCTACCACGACACAGTAGCTCCAAAGATGGAGGAGATTCGCTATCAGATAGACAAGCTCGAGCTTATCGTTGCAGACGAGCTTTGGACACTGCCTAAGTATCGCGAACTCCTATTTATCCGATAAGCAAGGAATACTTACGAAGTTGAGCATGTCTTTGATATGCTCAACTTAAATAATAAACTTAACAGCTATCTATTTCTTTTATTGGTTGTTTAAGTAAGAAAGCCGCAGCAGACTGTGAAGTCTACTGCGGCTATTTTAAAAAAGTGTGGCTACAACCTGCAAATGCAAGTTGTAGCCACACTTAATTGTTATTGTATCGATTCAGCCTTATTTGGCACGGCGCACCGAAGCCTTAGTCTTGTTGTTGGCATGGCGATAATGCACAAGCTCAACGTCGAAGATAAGCGTTGAATAGGCAGGAACGCTGCCTTGAGCTTTCTTTCCATAGGCAAGCTGATAAGGAATGTATACGCGCCACTTGTCGCCAATGTGCATATACTGCAATAGTGTGCTAAAGCCATCGACTACAGTACCTGTTACAGCAAAGGTGCTCGGCTTGGCTGTTTCCTTGTTAAACTCGCCTGTCCACGACTGGTCGAACACGTATCCGTCGCTATAGCTTTCGGACGGTATAAGACGTCCGCTGTAGTGAACGTCCACCGTGTCGGTAGACAATGGACATCCGGCACCGTTGCCCTCCTTTAACACGTTGACAAGAATGTGGTCGTAGCTATGTGTCGCCACATTGCCTTCGTACGACCATTTGCGCAGAATCTTCCATTCGGTGTTGCCGGCATCAACGAGAGCCTTAACCTCGCTATACTTCTGGTCGAAGTACTGTTCGTTACGAGTCTGCCAATCGCTAAACTCCGTATCCTCCTCATTGCTTTCGCTGCACGACACGAGTGCCGACGAAAGCACCATGGCGAGCAGTGAAAGAAAATATATGCTGAATCTCTTCATTTAAATGTATTGTGTCAAATATATGTTATAATGCTACGAGAGCCGAGGCTTACTGAAGCTTCTTCAAGAGGCTTGTGATGCTAACCTTGTCCTCGATGATGTCGCGGAGCTGGTCGATGCTGACACGCTCCTGCTCCATTGTGTCGCGGAAACGCAGAGTTACGGTGTTGTCCTTCAGTGTGTCGTAGTCTACAGTTACACAGTAAGGAGTACCTATAGCGTCCTGACGACGATAGCGCTTGCCGATTGTATCCTTCTCGTCATAGTGGGTGTTGAAGTGGAACTTGAGGTCGTTTACAATCTCGCGAGCCTTCTCTGGCAGACCGTCCTTCTTAACAAGCGGCAGCACGGCGAGCTTGGTAGGAGCGAGTGCCGGCGGCAACATAAGTACAACACGTGTCTCGCCATTCTCGAGCTGCTCCTCGCGGTACGAGTGGCACATAACTGAGAGGAACATACGGTCGACACCGATAGAGGTCTCAATAACGTACGGAGTGTACGACTCCTTGGTCTGCGGGTCGAAGTACTTGATTGAGCGGCCAGAGAACTTCTCGTGCTGAGAGAGGTCGAAGTTGGTACGGCTGTGCACACCCTCTACCTCCTTGAAGCCGAACGGCATACGGAACTCGATGTCGGTAGCGGCGTTGGCATAGTGAGCCAGCTTCTCGTGGTCGTGGAAACGGTAGTTCTCTGCGCCGAAGCCGAGAGCCTGGTGCCACTTCATACGAAGCTCCTTCCATCTCTTGAAGTATTCTATCTCGGTGCCCGGCTGTACGAAGAACTGCATCTCCATCTGCTCGAACTCGCGCATACGGAAGATAAACTGACGTGCAACAATCTCGTTACGGAAAGCCTTGCCTATCTGAGCGATACCGAAAGGAATCTTCATACGGCCAGTCTTCTGAACGTTGAGGTAGTTTACAAAGATACCCTGTGCTGTCTCCGGACGGAGGTATATCTTGTTGGTGCCATCGGCTACCGAACCCATCTCTGTAGAGAACATAAGGTTGAACTGACGAACGTCGGTCCAGTTCTTGGTTCCGCTGATTGGGTCGACAATGCCCTCGTCCTCGATAATCTGCTTAAGCTCTACGAGGTTAGGACCCTGCATAGCCTCAGTGTAACGCTCGTGGAGAGCGTCGCGCTTCTGCTGGTGCTCAAGCACACGGCCGTTAGTAGCACGGAACTGAGCCTCATCAAACGAATCGCCGAAGCGCTTGCGTGCCTTGGCAATCTCCTTCTCGATCTTCTCGTCGTACTTGGCTATCTGATCTTCGATAAGTACATCGGCACGATAGCGTTTCTTCGAGTCGCGGTTGTCGATAAGGGGGTCGTTAAAGGCGTCCACGTGTCCGCTCGCCTTCCATATTGTTGGGTGCATAAAGATAGCCGAGTCGATGCCCACGATGTTCTCGTGAAGAAGCACCATGCTCTTCCACCAGTATTCCTTGATGTTGTTCTTAAGTTCAACGCCGTTCTGTCCGTAATCATAGACAGCGGCAAGACCGTCATAAATCTCGCTGCTTGGGAACACGAAACCATACTCCTTGCAGTGACTCACGATTTTCTTGAAAACGTCTTCTTGTGCCATTGTTATATGTGTTTTATTATTCTGAAATTCTGCATTAAATTGCTTATAGGATGCAAAGATACGCTTTTTTGACTGATTTCGTTACGTTATTCAAGTTAAATGTTATGAAACTCAGCCCCGAATGGCATCTATATGCTTATGATTTCCATTTTTTTTAGTACCTTTGCTATTGACTATTAGCATTAAAACAACGCACACGAGATATTTATGGACGACGAGACAAAAGATATAGAGCAACATTCCGACTACAAACCGGTGAACCGATTTGACGCTTCTGCCGTACATCACCTTAGCGGTATGTACCAAAACTGGTTTCTGGACTACGCATCATACGTAATCCTGGAACGTGCCGTACCCCATATCGAGGACGGACTGAAGCCTGTGCAGAGACGCATACTGCACTCGATGAAGCGTATGGACGACGGACGATTCAACAAGGTGGCCAATATTGTGGGACACACTATGCAGTTTCACCCGCACGGCGACGCTTCTATCGGCGACGCTTTGGTGCAGATGGGACAAAAAGACCTGCTTGTAGACTGTCAGGGCAACTGGGGTAACATCCTTACCGGCGACCGCGCTGCGGCTCCTCGTTATATCGAGGCACGACTGTCCAAGTTTGCTCTCGACGTAGTGTTCAACCCTAAGACTACCGACTGGCAGCTCTCTTACGACGGCCGCAACAAGGAGCCTATCACCTTACCAGCCAAGTTTCCGCTCTTGCTTGCGCAGGGTGCGGAGGGCATTGCCGTGGGTTTGAGCAGCAAGATTTTGCCCCACAATCTCGTCGAGATATGCGACGCCGCCATTCACTATCTGCGTGGCGAGGAGTTTAACCTTTACCCCGACTTCCCGACAGGAGGTTCCATCGACGTGTCGAGATACAACGACGGACAGCGTGGCGGACTGGTAAAAGTGCGCGCTAAGATTGAAAAACTCGACTCGAAGACTATTGTCATACGCGAGATTCCGTTCTCGAAGACAACAACAACCCTTATCGACTCTATCCTTAAGGCTATAGACAAGGGCAAAATCAAGGCCAAGAAGGTAGACGACAACACGGCTGCCGAGGTGGAAATTCAGGTTCATCTGGCTCCAGGCGTCTCGTCGGACAAGACTATCGACGCCCTGTATGCATTCTCCGACTGCGAAATCAACATTTCGCCCAACTGCTGTGTCATTGAGGACAACAAGCCTTGCTTCCTTACCGTGAGCGATGTGCTGCGCCACAGTACTGACACCACAATGGGCTTGCTGCGCCGCGAGTTGCAGATACGCAAGGCCGAGCTTGAGGAGCAGCTCTTCTTCTCGTCTCTTGAGCGCATCTTCATCGAAGAGCGCATATACAAGGAGAAGAAGTTTGAGCAGGCTAAGTCGCAAGACGAGGTTGTGGCTTTTATCGACTCAAAGCTTGAGCCGTTCAAGAATCAGGTGTTCCGTGTGCCTGCCGGCAACACTAACGCAGGCAAGGCAGACGTGTACGAGTATACATTCCACCGCGAGATAACCCGCGACGACATTCTGCGTCTGCTCGAAATAAAGATGCAGCGCATCCTGAAGTACAACAAGGACAAGGCCGACGAGCTGATAGCTCGCATCAAAGCCGAACTTGCCGAAATCGAGCACGACTTAGCCCACATGATTGACGTCACCGTGCAGTGGTTCGAGTTCATACGCGACAAGTATGGCAAGGACCATCCGCGCCGCACCGAGATAAAGAGCTTCGACACCATCGAGGCGTCAAAGGTGGTGGAGGCTAACCAAAAGTTGTACATCAACCGACAGGAGGGATTCATCGGCACGGGTCTGAAGAAGGACGAGTTTGTGTGCAACTGCTCCGACATCGACGACATCATCGTCTTCTTCAAGGACGGCAAATACAAGATGGTGCGTGCTGCCGACAAGATATTTGTGGGCAAGAACATTCTGCATGTGCAGGTGTTCAAGAAGAACGACAAGCGCACTATATATAATGTTGTCTACCGCGACGGCAAGGCTGGTGCCGCCTTTATAAAGCGTTTCTTCGTGCCTACAATGACCGTGGGCAAGGACTACGACCTGACACAGGGCACGCCGGGCTCGCGTGTGCTCTACTTCACAGCCAACCCCAACGGCGAGGCGGAGGTTATCAAGGTTACGCTGGAGGCCAACCCCAAGCTCAAGAAGATATTTATCGACAAAGACTTCTCCGAGATTGCCATCAAGGGACGTGCCTCAAAGGGCAATCTTGTAACGCGAAATCCTATCCACCGCATCGGCTTGAAGAGTCATGGCCACTCTACACTCGGCGGACGCAAGGTTTGGTACGACCCCGATGTCAACCGCCTCAACTACGACGAGCACGGAAGACTGCTGGGCGAATTCTTCGACGAGGACTCTATATTGGTGGTTTTGGACGACGGCAACTTCTACATCTCTACCTTCGATGCCAACAACCACTACGAGGACAATATCAAAATTATAGAGAAGTGGGACCCCGACAAGGTATGGACAGCCGTGCTGCTGGATGCCGACAATGCCGGCAACCTGTACCTCAAGCGCTTCCGCATGGAGGCTACGAAGCGTCCACAGAACTATATCGGCGAAAATCCTGACAGCAAGTTGCTGCTGCTAACCGACACGCCCTACCCGCTTATCGAGGTGAACTATGCCCCGACAACGGCTCCGGACGGAACAGAGATGCAGCGTCCGCCAATCGAAATTGATGCCGAGGAGTTTATCACCGTCAAGGGATTCAAGGCTAAGGGCAAGCGCATCACCACGCTCGACGTGGCTGACGTAAAGGAACTTGAGCCTACACGACACCCCGAACCCGAATCGGACAACGACGAGAGCAATGACGACGACGAGCCCGAAAACCTCGACCCGGATGCAGGTAAGAGCCAGCAACAGGTAATAGACGAAATGACTGGACAACTCAACATCTTTACAGAAAATGAAGATCTCTAAGCTTTTAAGCATAGCCGCCCTGTTGTTGGGCGGCACTGTTGTGGCTGCCGCTTCCAATGGAGACGGTAGCCACAACAGTATCAACCGCCAGCAAGCACAATATAAGACCAACGCTCTGATGATTGGCGTTGGCTATACCAATATTCTTGACACCTATCTCTCGCCGGAGAAGTATCGTGGCACCAACCTCACCTTTCTATCGCACACACGCCGCGAGAACGACTCTACGGTTTGGGTGAACCAATTTAGGCACGAGGGCAACGTGGCTTATGCCGACAACCGCTCGGGCAATGGCGGCGAGATGGCAGGCTGCTATACCTTCGGCTACTCGCTGCTGCACAAGTGGACGATAGACCTTTGGCACCATCCGCTGCGTCTGCTTGCCGGCGGAACAGCCGCCACCAATATCGGATTTGTATACAACACACGCAATGGCAACAATCCAGCCAATGCCCGCCTGTCCCTGCACATAGAGCCAACCATAGGCTTCGACTATCCCATAGGACGTGCCAGCCATACCCGTGGCATATCCATGCACCCCGGTGCCTGTGCCCACTTCCCCGTAATCCTGCACTACGAGGCTTCTGCCCCACTCTTCGGCCTGATGTTCTCGCCCAACTACGGTCAGTCCTACTACGAGATATTCAACCGAGGCAACTACGACCACAACTGCGTGCCTACAACCTTTGGCTCCACTCCATCATTCCGACAGATGCTAACAGTCGACTTCCGCCTTGCCCGCACCACATGGCGCATAGGATATATGGGCAACTACGAGCAGTCGCACGTCAACAATCTTAAGACGCACACCTACACCCACTCGTTAGTAATAGGTGTGGTAAAGAGGTTCAGAACGATTAAGGAATAAGAAGCGTGGCGCTTTTTTACATAACCAAAGCTCATTATTCGTGATTTTTATCTACTTTTGCAAAAGTAACAGAAAACCATAACGTTATGATTATACATGTAGCCAATCCTATTTACGACTCCGTGTTCAAATACATCATGGAGGACGAGCGCATAGCCAAGACCATGCTGTCGGCTTTGTTGAAGAAAGAAGTGGTTCATGTGACGGTGCGTCCGCATGAATACAGCAACACCACACGCGACACGTTGTCAATGTTTCGCATCGACTTCGCTGCAACTGTACGCGAGCGCGAAGGCGATGCCATAAAGGACCGCATTGTGCTTATTGAGCTACAAAAGACGTGGCTCAACACCGAGACGCTGCGTTTCCGCCAATATCTTGGTGCGCAGTACAGCAACAAGAACAACATACGCGAAGCCGATAAGAAAGGCTTTGCCTACCCTATGGTTGCCGTATATCTGCTCGGCCACAAGGTGGGCAACATCAAGGAACCGATAGTGTATGTCAATCATGACGTATTCGACTATAACGGAAACATCGTAGCCGACGGCCATGAAGAGCCTTTCGTGGAGAGTCTTACCCACAATAGCATCATTGTGCAGATTCCTCTTTTACACGGCAACGTGAACAACAGGCTCGAGAAGGTGCTCAGCGTGTTCGACCAAACCCAGGTTGAGGGCGACACTCAGCAGGTGCTCAAGATAGACGAGGACAAGTATGCCGACGACAACGACATGATGTACGTACTGCATAAACTCACAGTCGCTGCCGCCAACTCGGAGATGCGACAAGACATGAATGTGGAGGACGAATACTACAAAGCCATTGAAGATCGTGACACTGCCATTATGCAGCGCGACAAAAT
>USCM01000052.1 GCA_900553155.1 uncultured Prevotella sp.
GCTATTGTCGACCATTCGCACAGCCAGACAAGCCGCGAGTTTGTACGACACGTTGACGCCTCGCCCGATGTGCGCGTGGCAGCCATGTGCAACAACCTCGAGGAGGCAAGCCGACTCGTAGGACGCCAGGAGGTGTACGGCATAATATTGCTGCCCGAAGACTTTGACCGACAACTTGGACGTATGGAGCAGGCTCACGTCAGCGTCTACTGCAACATGGGACTGATGCTTACGTATAAAGCTATATTCCAGACCTGCACAGCCGTGGCAGCCGATATGAACTCGCACATACAGATAGCCTTGTCGGGCAACTATACCAACCGCGACGACCAAATAACGGCAAGCCCGATAAACGTTGCCGACGTTCCGATATTTAACAACACGGGTGGCTACGGCAACTTTATCTTGCCTGGTGTGCTGGTGCTTATCATACAGCAGGTGATGCTGCTTGGCATTGGCATAACCTACGGCACAAGCTACGAGAAACGACGCTTCGGCCGACTGACAGATATGTACGAGCGCCGCTTCGGACTGGCACGAATAATGGTTGGCAGAACGATGGGCTTCCTCGTGCTCTTCCTCCTTATAGCCACTTGGGTGTTGCTTGCCGTGCCGCGACTGTTCCACTTTGTGCAGTTGCTGCATGCTTACGACTTCGCCCTGTTTGTATTGCCCTATCTGCTGGCTTGCATCTTCTTCTCAATAACATTCTCGTTCTTTGTACGCCAACGCGAGAATGTGATGCTGTTGGTAGTCTTCACGTCAGTACCCTTCCTCTTTATGTCGGGTGTGTCGTGGCCTAAGAGCAATATACCGGAGATATGGCAGTGGTTTGCCTGCCTCTTCCCGTCAACATACGGCATACAGGGATTCATAAAGCTCAACACCCTTGGCGGAGTGTTTGGCGACATTACGTCCGAAGTAAGGGCCTTGTGGATGCAGGCCGCGGTGTACGGTGTACTTGCCACATTGGTTACGCGCTGGCAAGTGAGGCGCAAGGAAGAGGGCGTATAATTGACGTTAATGATTTATCGTATAATTGACGTTGATGTTTTGACATATAATTGACGTTAATATAAATGCAAAACGGCGAGCTGCTTGCTCGCCGTTTTGTGTTTACAACGCCTCCTTCACCACCGCCAATATCTCGTCGCCATACTTCTCTGCCTTTACGTTTCCGCAGAACGGAATCCTGGCAAGAGCCTCCTTGTCCTGCGGCAGCAGGTTGGCAATGGCTATAATGGCCTTCTGCTGCAATATGCAATAAGTAGGCATGTGGGCTTTCAAAGCCCGTTGGCGTCGCCATTCGGTTAGCGCATCAAGCACCTTGGGGTGCAGCACCTTAAGTTCAGGCACAGCCGAGGGAACCTTGTCCTTATCCGCCGCCTTAGTTTTTACCGGCTTCTTTTCAGCCTGATTGTCCTTAGCATCAACCTTAGGCTTTACTGCCGACTTCTCCTTTACAGGCGACTTCTGTCTTGCGGCAGTCTTCTTTGTACCCGCATTATCCTTACCCATAAACACAACGGCACGCTGATGCTGATATTCGTTAAGGCTGAAACCCTCGTCCTTAACATAGTTAAGCAAGGCACGCTTCTGCATAACAAGCTCCTTAAGCGTTGTCAGCAGCTCTGCCACCTGCTTCTTTACGTCCGGCGTGTCGGTCTTTACGTCGGTGTTCTTTACAAGCATCTCTATATCGGATATAGTTCGCGCAAAGTAGGCGGCACCCTTTGTAAGGCGCTCTTGCAGGTGCACATCGTCCTGATAGGAGGCTGTGGATATAACAATCTGGTTGTACTGCAGCTTGAAACGCTCTGCCACATCATACAGTTGGGTCTTTATAATGCCAAGTCTTGCCTTGTATTCGATGATGAGTTTTGGGTACGAACGGCGGAAGTGGCCCATAAGCAAGTCGAGCATACGGTTGAACGCGTCCATCAGCGGACGGAAGTCGAACAGCTCGCTAATCACCGACAGGTAGTAGTCGCGTCGCAAGAGGTCTATCTGCCCCTCTGTAGGTGTATGCTCTGCGGCACGGCTCACATAGTCGTCCACCGCTCCGTCGCGTATAATGGCCGACATAGGCAGCGGCGCACTAAGCACCAAACCATCCAGCGTGCGGCATCTTGACAGCGCCACGTAGGTCTGACCATGCGTAAAGGCACGCTGAACGTCGATGATGGCACGGTCGAAAGTCAATCCCTGACTCTTGTGCACGGTTATTGCCCAAGCCGGTTTTACGGGCAACTGCGTAAAGGTACCCTCCACCTCCTCGGTTATTTCGTTGGTTCGTTCATTAATCTCATAGCGTGTGTTCTCCCACTGTTCGGGCTCCACCTTTATCACCACCCCCGTATCTTTGGTACGTACAAAGAGGTTCTTGTCGTTTATCTCCGTCACCGTGCCAAGCATACCATTATAGAAAGCCTTGTCTGCCGACGAGTCGTTCTTTACGAACATCACCTGCGCGCCTTCCTTAAGCGTAAGCGTCTGCTCTGTGGGAAACAGCATCTCGGGATACTTGCCCGTGATGGACGCCTCGTATATGTATGGCTTTCCGGGCAAGAGCGCAAGCTGGCGGTCGTTCTCCTGCTGCGCCTGGAAGTTGTGCGTGGTAAGCCGTATGTACCCCTCCTCTACCGGCGGCTGGAAGTTGGGGATATAACGCGAGTTGAGAGCGGCAAGCACCGAGTCGTCGGCACGGTTGTCGCGCACCCGGTTAAGCAGCTCAACAAAGTGCGAGTCGCTCTGCCTGTACACCGTCTTAAGCTCTACAATGGCATATCGGGTGCTCTTAAGCGCAAGCGACGAAAAGAAGTATGGGGTGTCATAATAGCGCGACAGCATCTGCCACTCGTCGTCCTTAGCTACTGGCGCAAGCTGCCCCAAGTCGCCTATCATCACCATCTGCACACCACCAAAGGGTAGATTATTCTTGCGGAAGCGTCTTAGCACACTATCTACTGCATCCAGAAGGTCGGCACGTACCATAGATATCTCGTCTATAACGAGAGTGTCTATCGACTGTATAACCCGTATCTTCTGCTTGGAGAAACGGTATTGCTGCTCCTTAAGCTTGTACTGGGCATCAGGGATGAAAGGTGCAAACGACAGTTGGAAGAACGAGTGTATCGTAACACCCTCAGCATTGATAGCCGCAATGCCTGTTGGCGCCACCACCACAATACGCTTGGACGACTCTTCCTTTAGTCGGCGCAGAAAGGTTGTCTTACCTGTTCCTGCCTTACCCGTAAGGAAGATGTTGGTGTTAGTATTCTCTATGATGTCCCACGCAAGTTGCGCCTGTTGGTTTATGTCCATATATATCGATGTGCTTGTTATTAAAATCAATGGGTACAGCCAATAAAAAGGTTGACCTAAATTAACTTCCTACAAAAGTACTAATTTAATTTCAACCCTCCTAACACAATCGCACGATTTCTACCTGTTATAATTTTGCCCATTGAATAAATGGTTGTAATTTTGCATACGATAACGCAAGTACTATATTATATGATAAAAGCACTATTCTTTGATGTTGACGGCACACTTGTAAGTTTCAACACACACACCATTCCCACATCTACAGTTGACGCCCTTAAAGAAGCAAAGAAGCGTGGCGTAAAGCTCTTCATAGCCACAGGCAGACCTATACAGTTGCTCAACAACATACCCGAGGTAGAACATCTTATGGACGGATACATCCTCGCCACAGGTGCCCTGTGCACTTACGAAGACAAGGTGGTGCGCGAAGACCTTATACCCAAAGCCGAGGTGGAGGCCCTTATCGACTTCTGCAAGCAGCGCAGCCTGCCTGCCGTGGTTGTAGGAAGAGAGGATATACAACTTGTAAACCGCAACGAACAGTTTGAGGACATCTTCCGCAATCTGCTCAACGTTACCTACAACAAGTTTGATGTGCCTATGGACGAGGTAATCAACCAAGGCGTACTACAGATTACACCCTTCATAACCGAAGCCGAGGAAGACATCATAAAGCCCCAACTCAAGAGTTGCGCCACAGCACGCTGGCACCCAGCCTTCTGCGATATCAACAACAGCAGTGCCGACAAAGCCAACGGCATACGCGCCATTGCGCAGCAACTGGACATCGACATAAGCGAGACAATGGCTTTTGGCGATGGCGGCAACGACATATCCATGCTTAAGGCAGCAGGCACAAGCGTGGCTATGGGCAATGCGCTCGACAAGGTTAAGGCAAGCGCTACCTACGTCACGACAAGTGTCGACGAGGACGGCATAGCCAATGCGCTAAGACATTTCGGCATTATATAGAATTGAAAATAGTAGAGCATAAATAGCTGTATTACACGCTTTTTTACTAATTTTGCAAGGAATATCCAATTCAAAGCAACGTCAGCAATAAAACAAAGAAAATATATAGAACAAAAACACTTATGGAATTAGCAAGTAAGTACGACCCACAAGCTGTGGAGTCGAAATGGTATCAGTACTGGCTTGACAATAAGCTCTTCAGCAGCAAGCCAGACGGACGCGACCCCTACACCATCGTTATACCGCCGCCAAACGTTACTGGCGTGCTGCACATGGGCCACATGCTCAACAACACTATCCAGGACATCCTCGTGCGCCGCGCACGTATGGAGGGAAAGAACGCTTGTTGGGTACCGGGCACCGACCACGCATCTATCGCTACCGAGGCTAAGGTAGTGAACCGCCTTGCCGAGCAGGGCATCAAGAAGCGCGACCTTACTCGCGAGCAGTTCCTCGAGCATGCGTGGAACTGGACCAACGAGCACGGTGGCATCATCCTCAAGCAGCTCCGTCGATTAGGCGCAAGCTGCGATTGGGACCGCACCGCATTCACTATGGACGAGGAACGCTCGGAGAGCGTACTCAAGGTGTTTGTCGACTTATACAAGAAGGGCTTGATATACCGTGGCTTGCGCATGGTAAACTGGGACCCTAAGGCACAGACCGTGCTTTCTACCGAGGAGGTTATCTACCGCGACGAGAAGAGCCACCTCTTCAACCTGCGCTATTATGTGGCTGATGCCGACACCAACCCTGTTGTGCCTACAGGATGCGAGGGCGAGGTGCTGCACCAGGATGCCGACGGCCGCTACTATGCCGTTGTTGCTACAACACGTCCTGAGACCATCATGGGCGACACCGCCATGTGTGTCAACCCTAAGGACCCGAAGAACCAGTGGCTGCGCGGCCACAAGGTTATCGTGCCTCTCGTAAACCGCGTTATCCCCGTTATCGAGGACCGCTACGTAGACATCGAGTTTGGTACAGGCTGCTTGAAGGTTACTCCTGCACACGACGTAAACGACTACGCTCTTGGCAAGACACACAACCTTGAGACAATCGACATCTTCAACCCGGACGGCACAATATCTGAGGCTGCCGGCATGTACGTGGGCATGGATCGTATGGACGTGCGCAAGCAGATTGTTGAGGACCTTAAGGCTGCCGGCCTTATGGAGAAGATTGAGGACTACGACAACAAGGTGGGCTACTCGGAGCGCAACCAGGACACAGCCGTAGAGCCACGTCTCTGCAAGCAGTGGTTCCTCTCAATGAAGCACTTTGCCGACATAGCTCTGCCTCCAGTGCTCGAGGGCAAGATCAAGTTCCACCCAACCAAATACGTAACAACATACCGCAACTGGCTTGAGAACATCCAGGACTGGTGTATCTCGCGTCAGCTTTGGTGGGGTCACCGCATCCCAGCCTACTTCCTTCCAACAGCCGAGGGCGAAGAGGAGAAGTATGTTGTAGCGCTTACCAAGGAGGAGGCTCTTGAGGAGGCTCGCAAGATTGAGGGTTACGAGAATATCACCATTGATCAGCTCTCGCACGACGAAGACGCTCTCGACACATGGTTCTCGTCATGGCTCTGGCCTATATCTCTGTTCAACGGCATCAACAACCCAGGCAACGACGAGATTAAGTACTACTACCCAACAAGCGACCTCGTTACTGGTCCGGACATCATCTTCTTCTGGGTAGCCCGTATGATTATGGCTGGCGAGGAGTATATGAAGGACGTGCCTTTCCGCAACGTCTACTTCACCGGTATCGTACGCGACAAGTTGGGCCGTAAGATGTCTAAGAGTCTTGGCAACTCGCCCGACCCTATAGGCCTTATCGAGAAGTATGGCGCCGACGGTGTGCGCATGGGTATGATGCTCTCGGCTCCTGCCGGCAACGACATCCTCTTCGACGAGAGCCTGTGCGAGCAGGGACGCAACTTCAACAACAAGATATGGAACGCATTCCGCCTTGTCAAGGGATGGCAGGTGGCAGAGGGCGAGCAGCCTGAGGCCAACGCCATTGCAGCCAAGTGGTTCGAGGCTAAGCTTAAGCAGACCAATGCCGAGGTGAACGACCTCTTCTCTAAGTATCGTATATCAGAGGCATTGATGGCTGTATACAAGTTGTTCTGGGACGAGTTCTCAAGCTGGTATCTCGAGATGGTTAAGCCTGCATACGGCTCGCCTATCGACGCTACTACATACAACCAGACTCTCTCGTTCTTCGAGACATTGTTGAAGATGCTGCACCCATTCATGCCGTTCATCACCGAGGAGTTGTGGCAGCACATCTTCGATCGCAACGAAGGCGAGTCGATTATGCGTGCCGAGCTTAAGCTCGACGCTCCGTCAGACGAGGACAACGCTGTGGTAAACGCTATCGAAAGCGTTAAGCAGATTGTTGGTGGTGTGCGCACCGTGCGCAACCAGAAGAACATCCCCAACAAGGATGCTCTCGTGCTGCAGGTTGTAGGTCAGAACAACTTCGAGGCTTACGCTTCTGTCATCAGCAAGATGGCTAACCTCTCTGCCATCAATGTTGTGGCCGAGAAGGACGCCACCGCTTCTGCCTTCATGGTAGGCACCGACGAGTTTGCCGTACCTCTTGGCGACATGATCGACGTTGAGGCTGAGATTGCCAAGCAGGAGGCTCAGCTCAAGCACCTTGAGGGATTCCTCGCAGGCGTTAAGAAGAAGCTCTCTAACGAGAAGTTCGTAGCCCACGCCCCAGAGGCTGTTGTGGCTATGGAGCGCAAGAAGCAGAGCGACTCTGAGGAGAAGATTGCCGCGCTGAAGGAATCGCTTGCTGCGTTGAGAAGTAAGTAATATAAAATGGTGTATCAAAAAAGGAGTTATAGGAAGTTGGGCATAGCCCAACTACCTTTAACTTCTCTTTTTACACCCTCTTCTTTTTAAAACCCTTTCTTTATATGCTTAAACATTTCTTCTTACTCCTTTTCTCCATCATCGTCCTTGCATCGTGTGGCGGTAACGACGATCCAGTAAATCCGGTAGAACCATTTGTACCTACCAAGACTAAGAACACCTTGTTTGTATTTATGCCATATACAGCCAACAACAATGGCGGCAATAGTCTGTACTATAGCTTGAAGGGAAACATTGAAGACATGGAGCAAGCCATTGAACAAGAGAAAGGACTTGGCAACTCGCAGCTTATTGTCTTCATATCTGAGAACATCAAGACAAGCCACATTATATATATAGGCTACAACAAAGGCAAATGCCGACGCGACACCCTTAACACATACACCAGCTACGACTATACCACACCCGACGGCATAGCCTCCCTACTTACAAGCGTTAAGCAGTTGGCGCCTGCCGACAACTACTCGATGATTATAGGTTGCCACGGAGAGGGATGGATGCCTAAAACTAAAAGCACTCAAACACGCTACTTTGGTGGTACAGCCATACCTATCGACATATCCGACTTTAACGAGGGCATAAAGAATGCGGGAATGAAGATGAACTACATCCTCTTCGACGACTGCTATATGTCGGGCATAGAAGTGGCTTACCAACTGAGGGAAGCTGCCAACTATCTCATAGCCTCTACAAGCGAGATGATGGGATATGGTATGCCTTACCATAAAATACTGAAGTATCTGCTTGCCGACAATCCCGACTACGAGGCGGTATGCAGCGACTTTACCTCTTTCTATAACAACTACTCTATGCCATACGGCACAATAGCCGTTACCGACCTCGCATATACGGAAGAAATGGCAAGCTTTATGAAGGCCATCAACATCACACACACCTTCAACCTCGACAAGATAGACGATGTGCAAGACCTCGACGTAGAGCACTTCACCCCTACCGTCTACTTCGACTTCGGTAGTTATCTGCGTGTGCTATGCGGCGACGATGCCGCCACATACACCGAGGCAGCCAACTTGCTAAAGAAGCTTGTGCCATATAAGGGTACAACGGGCAAGATATACTCTGCCGCAGGACGAAAATCCTTGAAGCTTAAAGAATACTCGGGGCTCACAGTCTCCGACCCTTCGATTAATTCAAGTGCCATTGATAAAAAGAAGCAAACAGCTTGGTGGAACGCCACACATTAAGCCTAAACGCGCCTCAACTTGGTTGAAATGTCTTAAGGATTGGTAAACAATTACGCATTTAAGTAATTTAAACATAAAAGATACGCAATGGATTTTTTTAGTCTAAAGTAAAGTCGTATCTTTGCAATGTAGTTTTTTCTCATTAATTAGCTATCTGGGTCTCAGCTCTTCGTGATGAAGGGTTGGGACATTTTTTTATTAATTGCCGGTTAATATCTAATAACTACAATCATATATCTAACAAAATACGTTAAAAACACCATTCCATTAATAGCTTTTCTTTATATTCGCAAACAACGAATATACATTTGCTGTACCTTTGCCAATAGAAAATCTAAATTATTAGATAAACCAATAACCCCAATAATAAACTACAGAAAGGATGAAAGAATTCAATACATTAACACGTGCCGAGATGCAGATAATGAACATTCTGTGGGATAAAGGTTGCGGTATGACTACACACGAGATAATAGACGCTTATCCCGAGCCACGTCCAGCCTACTCCACTATCGCCACGTTTATGAAGATTCTTACGCACAAGCAGTACGTTACATCCTACAAGCGTGACGGCGGAGGCAAGACATACGTGTTTACTCCACTCATAACAAGAGCCGAATACACACGTCATGCAATGAAGGAGGTAAAAAAATCGTTCTTTGGCGGAAGCCTACACTCGCTCATCTCGTTCTTTGTTAAGGAAGAGAATATATCTGACGAGGAACTGGATGAGATACTAAGCTTGATAGACAAAGGAACGCAGAAAAGAGACAATTCAAAACAGTAAAACCCTATGATACTACATTATATTATAAAAACGGCATTGGTATTGGCTATGCTATACGTTTGCATCATGCCATTGCTTGAGAAGGAGACATTTCACCGGCTCAATAGAATAATAATACTTGGATGTCTAATCCTGTCGTTCGCTGTTCCATTGATACACATCACCAGTGGCACAAATTCTACTGTAGCCATGGTTCGCCAGGCTGTACAGCTACCAGAAATAATGATAGACGGCAATGGAAGCAAACTGCCTACATGGAATTTGGCAGACATCATAATCTGTATATATACAATAGGTGTCGTGGCAATATTCTTTATTACAGTAGTTCAAACTGCCTCTCTGATACAGCGTTTGCGCAAATGCGAGCACATCGCCGACAACAGCGGCAACACCATAGTTCTTACCGATTATGCAATAAGTCCGTTCTGCTTCTTCCACTACATAGTGATGAGCCGCGACGACTATGCCAACAACCGCGGTTTCATACTCACACACGAGCAGGAGCACATACGCTTACACCACTACATCGACCTCGTCGTTCTTCAAGTAGCCACAATTATACAATGGTTCAATCCCTTCGTGTGGCTGATAGGCAAGAATCTTAAAACCATACACGAATTTGAGGTGGATGAGGCAGTATTAAACAAAGGCATTGATGCAACACAATATCAACAATTTCTTGTAATAAAGGCGG
>USCM01000053.1 GCA_900553155.1 uncultured Prevotella sp.
TGGCTACCGCCGCCTCTTCATCAACCTTGGCAAGGACGACGGCTTCTACCCGGGCGAGGTTATGCAGTTTATCAACCGCAACGTGCACGGCCGTCAGGACGTGGGACACATCGACCTCTTGGCCCGCATATCGTATATCGAGGTGCCTGAGGAGGATGCCGACAAGGTGATGCGCGCCCTCAACGGCGCCTCATACCGCAACCGCACCGTGCGCTGCAACGACGCCGACGACACCGCAGCTGCCAGCGAAGGCAAGCGTGGCGGCAATGGTCGCCGCAACGACCGCAACGGTGCCAAGCGCTCTGACGACAGCCGCCGCTCTGCACGCCGCAACGACAACAACGACTTTGCGCCATTCGAGAAGCGCTCTAAGCGCCGCAACGAGGACGAGGGCCGCAACCGCTCGCAGCGTGGCAAGCGTGGAGCGTCAAGATACGAGAGTGGACGTCAGGACGACTGGCGCCAGTTTATCAACAACCCCGACATCAAGTTGGTTGGCGAAGAACCCGACTTCTCTGAGGAGGGATGGGCTCGACGTAAGCCGAGAAAGAAATAAAGTTTTTTCTCGCAAAGCCTTAATTACATTCCAACAAAGCCTTACTTACCGACCAATTAAGCCTTTATTGGTCGGTAAGTAAGGCTTTGTTGCGTGCTACTGCTTTATAATTTTGCCCACATATAACAATGTTTATGCCACGTTAATTTTCTGTTTCCAATTTATTGATGTACTTTTGCATATTAATATACATCATTAATATATAGGCAAAACATCAATATAGACAATGGTACTAAACTACATCTGGATAGCTTTCTTCCTCATAGCCTTCGTCATCGCTGCGGTGCGACTGGTGTTTATGGGCGATGTGGAGGTGTTTCCGGCTATGATGAACTCTACTTTCGACTCGTCGAAGACGGCTTTCGAGATATCGCTCGGACTGACCGGCGTGCTGTCGCTATGGCTCGGCATTATGAAGATTGGCGAGAAAGGAGGCGTTGTGAACGTCTTGGCAAGGGTGCTGTCGCCCGTCTTCACACGTCTGTTTCCGGACATTCCTAAGGGACATCCCGTTACGGGAAGCATCTTTATGAATGTGGCGGCTAATATGTTGGGACTCGACAACGCTGCCACCCCGCTCGGACTACGCGCTATGGAGCAACTACAGGAGCTTAACCCGAAGAAGGACACGGCTACCAATCCGATGATTATGTTCCTCGTGCTCAACACGTCGGGCTTGACGTTGATTCCCGTATCCATAATGGTTTACCGCGCGCAGATGGGGGCGGCACAACCTACCGACATCTTCGTGCCTATCTTGCTTGCCACTTTCTTCTCAACGGTGGCGGGCATTGTGGTTACATCAATATACCAACGCATCAATCTGCTCAACCGCACCATGCTCCTTACACTGGGCGGTATGTCGGCTGTGGTGGCTGGCATCATCTGGGGATTCGCCCAACTGAACAAGGCACAGATGAACATCGTCAGCACTTCGGTGGCAAACATACTGCTGATGCTTATCATCGTGGTGTTCATTCTCGCCGGAATGAGGAAGAAGCTCAACGTGTACGATGCCTTTATTGAGGGGGCGAAGGAGGGCTTTGCCACGGCTGTGCGCATCATTCCCTATCTTGTGGCTATACTTGTGGGCATAGGCGTGTTCAGAGCTTCGGGCGCTATGGATATGCTTATCGACGGCATCAAGTGGCTCGTGGCTGCCCTTGGCGGCAACACCGACTTTGTGGGCGCACTGCCTACGGCTCTTATGAAACCGCTCTCGGGCAGCGGCGCAAGGGGCATGATGGTGGACGCTATGTCGACATACGGTGCCGACTCGTTTGTGGGTAGGCTGGCTTGCGTCTTCCAAGGCTCTACCGACACTACCTTTTACATCCTCGCCGTCTACTTCGGCAGTGTGGGCGTGAGGTACACCCGACACGCCGTGGCTTGCGGCTTGCTTGCCGACTTGGCTGGAGTGGTGGCGGCGATAGCGATATGCTATATGTTCTTTTAAAGGTAAAAAGGTAAAAGAGTAAAAAAGTAAAAAGGAGGATTGGGAAACAATAAAAACTATAGAACAATAAAACTATATGGCTATTAAAACTATAGAACAATAAAACTATAGAACGATAAACAATAAAATATGAGGGATGGGGAAGAGCGTTGTTTATGAATTGAGCAAGAAATTCGCATTGAGAATTGTGAAGCTTTATATATATCTTAAAGATGAAAGAAAAGAATATATAATGTCTAAACAAATATACCGATGCGGAACAAGTATAGGAGCCAATATTGCAGAAAGCCAGTTTGCCCAAAGTGATGCCGACTATATAAACAAATTAAGCATCGCTTTAAAAGAAGCTGCCGAAACAATATACTGGCTTGAATTGCTTCACGAAACTGATTTAATATCGCCTAAACAATATGAGTCGATGCTTAATGATGCTAAGACCATAACAGGAACATTGGTGAATATCGTTAATAAAATAAAGAATAAAAATAATGTAAAATGAAAGTAAACCAAGTGGAATTGTACAAAGATTGGCGAGAAAGAATGTATGGTAAACGTACAACCTAATCTTTTTACTTTTTTACTTTTTTACTTTTTTACTTTTAAACTATGGCAAATTTAAAATCTCTTGCAAAAGACACCGCCATCTACGGTCTTAGCAGTATAGCCGGCCGTTTTATCAACTATCTGCTGGTGCCAATCCAGACGACAGCATTCGCCGCAAGCGGCGGACAGTATGGTGTCGTCACCAATATCTATGCCTATACAGCATTGCTGCTCGTAATACTGACATACGGCATGGAGACCACCTTCTTCCGCTATGTCAACAAGACAGAGGAGAATCCACAGACCGTCTATTCCACCGTGCTTATCTCGGTAGGTTCGACAGCGGTCCTGTTCGTTGCGCTCGTCTTCGCCTTCTTGCCGCAGATAGCCACGTTCATGAAATACCCCGACCATGAGAGTTGGGTGGCTGTGATGTTTGTATGTGTAGCCATCGACGCCTTTAAGTGCATACCGTTTGCCTATCTGCGCTATCAGAAGAAGGCACTGAAGTTTGCCGCGCTGCAACTGGTGAACATCGTGCTCAACATCGTGCTCAACCTGATGTATCTCATCGTGTTACCAGCTATGAAGCTC
This sequence comes from uncultured Prevotella sp., assembly GCA_900553155.1. Taxonomy (GTDB): domain Bacteria; phylum Bacteroidota; class Bacteroidia; order Bacteroidales; family Bacteroidaceae; genus Prevotella. The sequence continues at coordinate 3,150 of USCM01000053.1, forward strand.
AACCCATTCGGACTGTACGACGAGCACTTCACGGTAGACGTGGGTATGGTGTTCTACATCAATCTCGTATGTACGGCAGTGGTGCTGCTATGCTTCTGGCGTGAACTTACAGGCTTCCGCTGGCGTTTCGACACACAGCTGTGGCGACGCATGCTGCGCTATGCTTGGCCATTGCTCGTGCTCGGCATTGCAGGCATATTGAACCAGACACTCGACAAGATTATCTTCCCGTATCTATACGACGGAACCGACGAGAAGACACAGCTCGGCATCTATGGCGCAGCAACCAAGATTGCGATGATTATGGCAATGATTACACAGGCTTTCCGTTATGCTTACGAGCCGTTTGTCTTCGGCAAAGCCAAGGACAAGGACAACCGCGACACATACGCCAAGGCAATGAAGTTCTTCATCATCTTCACTTTGTTGGCGTTCCTCGTTGTCATTGCCTACCTCGACATTCTGCGCTTCATCATACCTAACGAGAGCTACTGGCCCGGACTGCGTGTCGTACCTATCGTTATGGCTGCAGAAATAATGATGGGCATCTACTTCAACCTCTCCTTCTGGTACAAGCTCATCGACAAGACCATATATGGAGCTTGGTTCTCTGGAGCTGGCTGCCTTGTGCTCGTGCTTGTCAACGTGCTGTTTGTACCTAAGTATAGCTACATGGCTTGCGCTTGGGGCGGTGTAGCCGGCTACGCCACCGCCATGGTGCTGTCCTACCTCGTTGGCCAGAAGAAGTATCCCATCAACTATCCGCTTAAGTCGATTGCGGTGTACGTGGCTATAACAGCCCTCTTCTACGTGTGCATGAACCTTGCCAACGAGCATCTGCCGCAGCTGTGGGCACTCGCCGTAAACACGCTGCTCATACTGATGTTCGTCGGACATATCGTGTATCACGACCTGCCACTGAAGAATATACTAAAGAGAAAGTAATCAATAACAATACAAACAAGAAATAATGAACAAAAAGAATCTACTTCTCGCAGCCGCCATGCTGTTGCCTGGTGCTGCCGCTCATGCCGACGAAGGCATGTGGACTCTCTACAACCTGCCGCAGGCGGTGTACGAGCAAATGAAATCGTACGGATTCTCGGCTCCTTACGAGAAACTATACAAGGGCGACGACGCCATCATGAAGTCGGTTGTAAACTTCTCGGGCTACTGCTCGGGTGTTGTGGTTTCGCCAGACGGACTGGTATTCACAAACCACCACTGTGGCTTCGAGGCTATACGCTCCCACTCTACCGTGGAGCACGACTATATGCTCAACGGATTCTATGCCAAGACATACGCCGAGGAGCTGCCTAACGACGGTATGTTCGTGAGCTTCATGGTGGAGCAGAAGGACATCACTCCCGAGCTGGAGAAGCGCGGCATAAAGGAGATGAACAACGAGCAGCGTGAGAAGTTGCTCGACCAGGTGGAGAACGAGATGATTAAGGAGGTACATGCCAAGGACCCAAGCCTTGACCTCGAAATCAAACCATTCTACGAGGGCAATAAGTATTATGCCACTACCTACCGCACATTCAACGACCTCCGACTGGTGTTCACCGTACCGAAGTCGATGGGCAAGTTTGGCGGCGAGACCGACAACTGGATGTGGCCACGACAGACTTGCGACTACTCGGTGTTCCGTATCTATGCCGACCCTAAGACCAACGGACCGGCTGCCTACTCTAAGGACAACGTGCCTTACCGCCCGCAGCACTGGACAAAGGTGTCGTTGGACGGATACAAGGATGGCGACTTTGCCATGACCATTGGCTACCCTGGCACCACCGAACGCTACCTCTCAAGCTACGGCATACGCCAGATGCGCGACGCCGAGAACGAGCCACGCGCTCAGATACGCGGTGTCAAGCAGGATGTTATGATTAAGCACATGCGTGCCGACGAGGCTGTGCGCATCAAGTACGACTCTAAGTATGCACAAAGCTCTAACTACTGGAAGAACTCGCTCGGCATGAACAAGTGTATCGACTCGGTTGGCATCATCCGTCAGAAGGCCGACTTCGAGGACCGCATCATGGAGTATCAGAAGTGGACTGGCTACCTCAAGGGCAAGCTCGACTTCGACAAGATGGCTCAGCTCTATGCCAAGCAGTTTGATGTAACCAAGGAGTTCATGGCTCTGCGCGAGACATTCGGCCGCACATCAGAGTTCAACTCACGTGCCGAGCGTCTTGCCTCAATGGTTCCGGCTAAGAACAGCAAGGCTGCCAAGAAGGGCAAGACCTACTTCCACTTCGACGACAACAGCTCTGAGTGGGACGAGGCTCTCGACAAAGACGTGCAAGCTGCGCTTATCGACAACTTCCGTAAGTATATGCCTGCCGACCAGCTCCCTGCCTTCTACAAGACTATTGAGGAGAAGTTTGGCGGCGACTCGCACAAGTATGTCGACTGGTTGTACGCCACATCTATCGTTATGAAGAGCGGCAAGAAGATTACACTTACCGAGAAGGCGCTTGCCAAAGACCCTGGCTACCAGTATGGCAAGCAGCTTAACGAGATGATGAGCAAGTGCCGCAAGCAGCTCATACCTCTGCGCGAGGAAATCGAGACTCAGGAGCGCTACCTCTGCGATGCCAAGGTGCGTATGGAGCAGGAACTGCCCCACTACTCTGACGCCAACTTCACCATGCGTCTCTCTTACGGACAGGTGGGCGGCTATCTGCTCGGTGGCAATCCTTCGGGCTACTATACCGACGCCTCTTCTATCGTGCGCAAGATGGAGTCGGGCGAGAAGGGCGCCATCGACTATCAGGCAGAGCCTATCATGAAGCAGCTCCTCTCTTCCAACGACTTCGGCAAGTATACCGACAAGACAACCGGTAAGATGCAGCTCTGCTTCCTCACCAACAACGATATCACAGGCGGCAACTCAGGCTCGCCGATGTTCGACGGCAAGGGCAACCTCATCGGTCTTGCCTTCGACGGCAACTGGGACTCTCTGTCAAGCGACATCTGGTTTGACAAACGTCTGGCTCGCTGCATTGGTGTAGACATCCGCTACGTGCTCTTCCTTATGGACAAGTGGGGACATGCCGACCGTCTGCTTAAGGAAATGGGCGTTAAGTAACGCATAACACACATTTAATATTATGTTCGTATAATTGACGCATAATTCTTTTGGGCTCGTATAATTGACTATTATACGGACAAAGGATTAACGTCAATTATACGAACAAAGAATTAACGTCAACGAAATGAAGAAGCTATTATTCTTTTTATCCGTCTTTATCATCACCCCAATCCTCGCCTCAGCGCAGAACACCAGCGACCACAACTTCCGTGTTGCCAAGAACCTCGACGTGTTCAACGCCATATACCGTAACCTCGACCTTATGTATGTGGACACGCTCGACGCCGACAAAGCTGTGGGCACTGCCATACGCGCCATGCTCGGATCGCTCGACCCCTACACCGAGTACTATCCAGAAGACAAGGCTGGCGAGTACAAACAGATGTTGACGGGCAAGTATGCCGGCATCGGTTCGGTCATCAGCTACAGCTTCACCCGCAAGCGCGTCGTCATCAACGAGCCTTACGAGGGTATGCCGGCTGCAGAGGCTGGACTGAAGAAGGGCGACATCATACTGAGCATCGACGGCGAGTCGATGGAAGACAAGACCACCGCATACGTCAGCGACCACCTGCGCGGTGATGCCGGAACCACTATGGTGCTCAAAATTCAGCGCCCCTCCACTGGCAAGAAGCTCACCTTCAAGGTTCAGCGACGTGCCATACAGATGCCGTTCCTGCCCTACTACGGCATGCAACCCGACAATATAGGCTACATCGGCTACAACCAGTATGTTGAAGGAAGCGCCAAGGACGTGCGCCGCGCATTTATCGACCTGCGCAACAAGGGCATGAAGGGATTGGTGCTCGACCTCCGCAACAACGGCGGCGGTTCGGTTCAGGAAGCCATACAGATACTTAATATGTTTATCCCGAAGGGCAAGCAGCTGCTCGAGATGCGTGGCAAGGTTAAGGATTCGCGCCAGGTGTTCAACACAACCGTTGAGCCTATCGACACCGTTATGCCTATCGTGGTGCTGGTGAACGACGGAACGGCAAGCGCAAGCGAGATAACAAGCGGTGCCTTGCAGGACCTCGACCGTGCCGTGGTGCTCGGAACACGTACCTATGGCAAAGGCTTGGTGCAGGTGCCTAACGTGCCGCTGCCTTACAACGGCAAGCTCAAGCTTACCACTGCCAAGTATTACATACCATCGGGACGCTGCATACAGGCACGCTCTTACAAGCATACCGACAACGGATATGTGGCTAAAGAGGTGGCCGACTCGCTTACACACGAGTTTCGTACAGCTGCCGGACGCATCGTGCGCGACGGCGGTGGCATCAAGCCCGACCTTGAGGTGCAGCCCGACTCGCTGCCCAACATTGCCTTCTATCTGTCAAGGGTAGACACTACCGACATCCTTCTGAACTATGAGATAGACTATATAGCAAAGCATCCAACTATCGCCAAGCCGTCCGAGTTTGAGCTGTCTGACGAGGACTACGAGCAGTTTAAGGACCTGGTGATAAAGAGCGGATTCACATACGACCAGGTTAGCGAGAAGTATCTCAAGGACTTGGAGAAGCTTGCCCGCTTCGAGGGCTACTACGACGATGCCAAGGAAGAGTTTGAGGCGCTGTCGAAGAAGCTTAAGCACAACATCGCCAAGGACCTCGACTATCCCTACAACAAGCAGAAGATTAAGGAGATGATTGCTGCCGACATCCTCGCTGCCTACTACTTCGAGCGTGGCTCGATAGAGAACGCGCTGCGCACAGACAAGCAAATGGCTGCCGCCGTGAAGCTGCTGAACAACGAGGCTGAATACCGCAAGCTGCTTGAGCCTGCCAAGGAAGAGGCAAAGATAACCAAGACGGAGGACAAGCAAGCCAAGGCAGAGAAGAAGCAAGCCAAGGCGGACAAGAAGCAGGGCAAGAACAAAAAGAAGAAGTAAAGCCCAAAAACGTACCTCCTACGTTACAAGTAAAGCTTTTATAAATAATAAAAACTGATTATATGAAGTTCTTAGACAAAAACCTATCGCTCTTGATAGTGCTCGTCGTGGCAGTGCTTATGCTTCTGCCATTTCTCGGTTTGACCGACTTCAACACCAAGGGCGAGCCGCGTGAGGCTGTCGTGGCGGTGTCGATGCTAAAGGACGGCAACTGGATTTTGCCCGTAAACAATGGTATGGACATTCCGTACAAGCCGCCATTCTTCCACTACTGCATAGCTGTGCTGTCGCTACTGACGGGCGGCGTGAACGAGTATACATCGCGTCTGCCGTCGGCACTGTCGCTCATAGCAATGACCATAGGCTGCTTCTGCTTTTACCGCAAGCGCCTTTCTACCAACGTAGCCGTAGCCTCGGCACTGCTGTTGCTCACCTCTTTTGAGGTACATCGTGCCGGAGCGAGCTGCCGTGTGGACATGATGCTCACCGTCTTTATAGTTGGCGCCTTGCTTCTGCTGTACCGCTGGTGGGAACGTGGCAGCCACGGCGTGCCGGTATTGGCAGTGCTCTGCATGAGCTGCGCCACGCTTACAAAGGGTCCGGTGGGCTTTGTTCTGCCTTGCTTCGTAATGGGCGTGTTTATGTTGCTTCGTGGCGAACACTTCTGGAAGACCTTCTTCAAGTTTGTAGGCTTCGGTTTGTTGTCGTGCATATTGCCCCTTATGTGGTATGTTGCGGCATGGATAGACGGTGGTCAGCAGTTTCTCGACCTCGTGTACGAGGAGAACATAGGCCGTATGACGGGCACCATGAGCTACGAGTCGCACGAGCACTCGTTCCCATATAATTTCTTTACATTGTCTACGGGTTGGCTGCCTTGGACCTTGCTGCTGATATTCTCGCTCTTTGCAAAGCCTTGGAAAGCCCTTAAGTGGAGAAAGACAGGCGAGAAGCTGCGCATCCGTATCATGCAGATACCGCCAGTTAAGCTCTTCACATGGCTCTCGTTCCTGCTTGTGCTCTTCTTCTACTGTATACCTTCGAGCAAACGCAGTGTATATCTGCTGCCTTGCTATCCGTTCATGGCGGTGCTCATTGCCCAGTACATCGAATGGCTCTGGACCTCCAACCACCACAGAGTGCTGCGTGTATACGTGTGTGTGATAGCCGCTATAGCCATTATCCTTACAGCGGTATATGGTGTTGTACACTTAGGACTGGTGCCAGACAGCATCTTCCACGGCAAGCACGCCAACGAGAACATAGCCATACTGCATACCTTGCGCGATACCAAGTTGGACTTCACGTCCTTCGTCCTTATGCTCATGCCGTTTGTTACAGCGGTCGACAGCCTATTCCTGACATATAGAAAGGCAATGCGAGACAAGAAGCGCGTCATGGCATACTGCCTCTTTATGCCACTCGTTGTGCTGATGATGGCGCTCGACGGAGTATATCTGCCTACTATCCTCAACACCAAGTCGCTTCGACCAATGGCCAACTACATACAGCGCACCTTCCCCAACGAGCCGGTATACCAATATGTGGAAGGCTCGGTGA
>USCM01000054.1 GCA_900553155.1 uncultured Prevotella sp.
TAAATGGAAACAAAAAAATATCGCTCAAGAATAAAAACTTGAGCGATATTTTTTTTTATGTATATATACTAGCATCGCGGATACGTTTACAAATGGTGGCAGATGGTTGCAGATGGTGGCAGATAAAACCGCCTATCTGCAACCGTCTTAACGTATTGACACATAGGTAGTTGTAGCGTTTTTCGGGGCTTTGGTTGCAGATTTGCAGATAAAACAGCAAACATTTTTTTTATTAGTGACGTTCCAACTAAGGCTTAATGACTGACCAATTAAGGCTTAATGACCGACCAATTAAGGCTTAATGACCGACCAATTAAGGCTTGATGACCGACCAATTAAGGCTTAATGACCGACCAATTAAGGCTTATCTGATATCGAATGAGCCATAAAAAACTTTGCCCATTCATACAATATTTAATATCTTTGCACATTAATATAGTGTACCGGCACAACTTGCAGGTGCAATATAAGATATGATAAAAACAATAACAAAGCGATTGTACAGCATAGCCATAATGGCTGTGGGGCTGATAGTGTGGGGTTTGACGGTTGCCACAATGCAAGCGTGTGCCAACAATGACGACGATATGCTCAACGCGTCGTACAACACCGAGACGGTGATGGCATACACCGGCAAGTGGCAGGTGGGCAGCTCTACGGCTCCCGAGAGCACCATACTGAAGTGTGCCAAATACTTCCAGTTGAGCAAGGTGCCTTGCGACGAGATATTTGCCCAGCTATATCCCGGCAAAACCATCACCGATGCACGATGCAATATGGGTGCCGAGGTGCTGTTGTTCGACAGTATGTCGCCCTCAGGCAAGTCGATTCTCTACTCGCTCAAGCCCACCACGTGGACGCTTATGGCGTCTGTAGACGGCGAGAGCCACAAGGTGCAGCTTGCCATATCGCCCATATCGGAGGGCAGCAACGAATTGTCGTGGGGCTCGCTCTCGAAGACCGGGGTGCTTACCATCATCCTGCACGCCACATCCGCAACTATAGACGACGCCACAACGCGCCCGCTGTCGCTTACACTTACCTTTACCGGAAAATAGGTAAAGGCGCCTAAAACTTAAATGAAACAGGAGGAACAACTCGTTCACGACATAAAGAAGGGAGAAAGAACGGCGATGCGCCGGCTTTACGACCAGTATTCGGGATTTGCCATGGCCACAGCGCTGAGGTACGTTCCGGACAGGGACGATGCGTCGGATATTCTGCAAGACGCCTTCATCAAGATATTCCAGTCGATTGGCTCATACGAGTATCGTGGCGAGGGTATGCTTAAGTCGTGGATAGCACGCATCATAAGCAACGAGGCATTGGGCTTCCTGCGCAAGCACAACGGCATTACGTTCACCGACAACATACCCGACAAATCTACCGACGACGACCCCGACATCAGTCTTGTGGACGACGATACCTTAGCCGAGATGATTGCCTCCCTGCCCGAAGGCTATCGGGTGGTAATCAATATGTACGTCTTCGGCAATATGAGCCATAAGGAGATAGCCGCACAATTAGGCATCACGCCGAGCACATCGGCATCACAGTTTTTCCATGCCAAGAAGCTATTGGCACGTATGATTAAAGAACACAGAAAGAAGGAGATAATATGAAACAAGAAGATTGGACCGGACAAATGCGTCGACGACTTGCCGACAGAGAAACTCCCGCGCCCGACGACTTGTGGGAGAAGATAGAGATGCGGCTCGACGCCACAGCCCCTAAGCCTGTGCTTAAGCCGCGATACACTATACGGCGCATTGCCATGTGGAGTGCGTCGGCTGCCGCCGTGGCTGCATTGCTTGTGGCTGTTGGCTATCAAGCCAATGTGGACACTATAGAGCAGCTTGCCGCCAATACCCCCAAAACGGCTGCACCCAATGCCGCTCCCAAGGCTGTACAGGCGCCCATACCGGCTACGTCTGCCGAGCCTCGGCTTGTGGCGGCTAAATATATACGCAGCATAGATAACGCCATCCCAGACACATACGTTGCCAGCAACGAGGTTGCAGATACTGATGACGTAGAGGTTATGGCTGTTGAGGATGCCGTAGTGCGTGCCAAGGCACATACACCGCAACGGATGGTGGCACGTGCGATGTATGCTGGCGACGACGAGGCTGTCGAGCCTACGTCGCGTTGGAGCATTGGCGCGTACACAGGCGGCAGCATGACCGACGGCAACTATGCCAATATACCGGTAGCGCGCTGCGCCAACGCTTCTATGCTCGACGATGCGTACACCGACAACAGCTCAACCGACAACAACGGATACCGGCCTGTGGGCAATGCTGCCTTGCTTTCAAGATACAACGAGACAAAGCACCATGCACAGCCCGTGTCTTACGGATTGTCGTTTGGCTATGCCCTTAACAACCGCCTTACGCTTACCACGGGCGTGGTATATACCCGTGCCGTGACCGACTTTATACGCTCTTCGGGCAACGACAACATTACGGAGACGCAGCGTCTGCACTACATCGGTGTGCCTCTCGGCGTTAAATATCGTGTTTGGGGCAACAGGTACATACAGACATACGCCACCGCCGGCGGTCAGGCCGACTTCAACGTTAAGGCTACCATGACCTCTGGTGATGTGAAGACGGATGTCGACTGCGACAATGTGCAGTTCTCGGTAAATGCCGCCGCGGGTGTGCAGGTTGATGTTGTGCCCCACGTTGGACTGTATGCAGAGCCTGGCGTAAAATACTATATCGACAATAAGAGTGCGGTTGCCACGATATTCAAGGATAAGCCTTGGGCGTTCAATCTGCAAGTTGGATTGAGGGTTGAGTTCTAAAAGGGCGGCATCCTTTTTGGGAGTGATACAAACTGGGGGGTATCGGGGAGAATTATATATGTTAATGGCAGGGCTTTGACAAAAACCGATAAAACCCCGCATATATTTTCCGAGTCTTCGGCTTGCTTTACATTCAGATAAAGCCTTACGAGAGCAAGCTCTCGACAGCTTTATCTGAATGTAAAGCAGTGGCACGATGTGCCACTCGGAAAATATATACGGCGATAAACATAAAAAACAGCCGGATGCTCGCAAACGATTTAAGCATCCTATACTCTGTGTGGTTGCAGCCAAATGTTTTTTATGTTTATCGCCCTATTGTGGGCTAAGTGCAGCTTGCTGCACCAATAAAAGGTATGACGTATGGGTTTCGAGAGCTTGCTCTCGTAAGACCATACGTCATACCTTTTATTGAAACCCGAAGGGTTTTGCCCACAATAGGGTGTTTTATATGTTTTTGTCAAAGCCCTGCCATAAACTCATAGAGAGCCATTCCCAATGTAAACTGCAATGTGCACAACCCGTGCCCATTACTTAACAGCCTTGGCAACCTGTGCCATAGCCTTGGCCTTAGCCTTGTCAAGAGCCAGCTGAGCCTTCTTCTTGGCGGCAGCGTTCTTGGCGTTAAGCACCTTGTCGTACAGATCCCAAAGTTTAAACTTGGCAGTAGCGTCCTTGTAAGCCTTGGTAAAGGCGTTGGCAGCAGCTTCGGCGGCAGCCTCCTGCTCGGCAGAAGCGTAAGCGTGCTTGTAGCCCTTCTCCTTGTTCCAAAGACCACGTGTAAAGTCGGGGAATGTAACAGGAGCGCACTCGTTGTCCATAGAGATGGCGCCAAGCTCGGCTATGCAGCACCACTCGGCAAGGTCGTATACGTCCATATCGAGAGGCAATCCGTTCTGCAAGCAGTAGATAAGGCGAGCACACATGATGAAGTCCATACCGCCATGACCGCCTACTTCCTTGGCAAGCTTGCCAAACTTCTTAAGTATCGGACTCTCGTACTTCTCCTCAAGAGCCTTGCGCTGGTCGTCCGGCATAAACGAGTGGGATGTAAGGTTGTCTACCTTAGGAGCGTTGCCTGTAGCCTTAAGCTGCTTGGCATCGATGGCATAACCCTCTACCGGATACTTGTTGGCGAAGCCCTTGGTACCTGTAAGCTGATAGAGACGGCTGTAGGGCTGTGGGTTCATAACGTCGTGCTGCAACTCGATAACCTTGCGCTCGGCAGTCTGTATAAGTGTAGTTGTATGGTCGCCGTTGCGGAATTCGGTGCAAGGCTTGCCTGTTCTTTCCTCTACAAGCTGCTTACCCTGCACGCTCTTTGTATCCATAGCCACGAGCGTTGTCATGCGGTCGCCACGGTGTATGTTAAGAGCCTGAGCCACAGGGCCAAGGCCGTGTGTAGCGTAGATGTCGCCACGGTTGTCGCGGTTGTACTTCAAGCGCCAGCCAAGCTGTTCGGGGTCAGAGCCGTTGGGGTTCTTCCAGTAGTAGTCCCAGAAGTCGCTCAGGTTGTGGATGTAGGCGCCCTGGGCACGCAGTATCTCGCCAAAGACGCCATGCTGTGCCATATTTAGGGTGCGCATCTCGAACCAGTCGTAGCAGCAGTTCTCAAGAATCATACAGTTGAGCTGCTTCTGCTCGGCAAGGTTCACAAGCTCCCAGCACTCCTGGAGGTTCATTGCCGACGGCACCTCATCGGCTACGTTCTTGCCGTTCTCAAGCGCGCACTTAGCCACGATGGCGTGATGCTCCCAGTCGGTAGCGATATATACGAGGTCTATATCAGGACGCTTGCACAATTCCTTATATCCGTTCTCGCCATAATATACGGCAGCAGGAGCCAAGCCACGCTTGCGCAGACGCTCGTTCTGCTTTACAGCGCGCTCTTCCTCGAAGTCGCAAAGAGCCACAACCTCAACACCCGGGATAAGGCTGAAGTTCTCTACCGCACCCGGACCGCGCATGCCCAGACCCACAAGACCAATGCGTACGGTCTTCATCTTAGGCAGAGCAAGGCTCAGCACGTCCTTCTGTCCGGCTGGACGCTCAGGAGTTTCGATAACGATTTTGCCCTTGTTCCAATGCCACTTGGTTGTTGGCGAGAGCGATTGTGCGTTTGCTGTCATTGTGCCCAAAGCCATAAAGGCAGCAAATGCGATACTGAAAAGTTTAAACTTCTTCATAGATTGTTTGTTTAGGAATATATTTTTTTAAGTACGTTTGAGCGATGGTGCGCTGTACACCAACGTTTATACACGATGCAAAGTTACTGCAAAGTTTATTAAAAACGAAATCTGAATAGTTTATTTTAAGATATTTACTTGTGTATTTTCAGATATTTACACTACATTTGCAAATATGAACGAAAAATATTTAGACACTGATTTGAACGACAAGCGCATTGCTGTGCTTTTGTCAGGTGGAGTTGACAGTTCGGTTGTGGTATACGAGCTGGCACAGCGTGGACTGCACCCCGACTGCTTCTATATAAAGATTGGTCCCGAAGAGCAAGAAGAATGGGACTGTACAAGCGAGGAAGACCTCGAGATGGCTACCGCCGTGGCTAACCGCTTCGGCTGCAAGCTTGAGGTGGTCGACTGCCATCACGAGTATTGGGACCAGGTAACGCGCTACACGATGGAGAAGGTTAAGGCTGGATTTACACCCAACCCCGACGTGATGTGCAACCGACTGATTAAGTTTGGTGCCTTCCACGAGAAGCGCGGACACGACTACGACCTTATAGCTACCGGTCATTATGCCCAGACCGAGGTAGATGGCGAGGGGCGCAAGTGGCTTGTTACAAGCCCCGACCCGGTGAAGGACCAAACCGACTTTCTTGCGCAGATATACGATTGGCAGCTCAAGAAGGCGCTGTTCCCTATCGGACACTACGAGAAGAACGAGGTGCGCGAGATAGCCGAGCGCGAGCATCTTATCAACGCTAAGCGCAAAGACTCGCAGGGCATCTGCTTCCTCGGACAGATTAACTATAACGAATACATACGCCGATACCTTGGCGAACAGCCTGGCGACGTGGTGGAGATGGAGACGGGCAAGCGCATTGGCAGCCACCGTGGATTGTGGTTTCACACCATCGGGCAGCGCAAGGGGCTTGGCTTCGGCGGCGGTCCGTGGTTTGTGATAAAGAAGGACGTCGAGAACAACATCCTGTATGTAAGCCATGGCTACGACCCGCAGTCGGCATACAAGCAGGACTTTATTATACACGATTTCCACTACCTTACCTGTGAGGTGCCAATGGAGCGCATAACGTTCAAGATACGCCACACTCCGGGTTATCTGCCGGGCACTATCGAGCGCCTCGAAGACGGCCGACTTGCCGTGCATGCCAAGGAGCCTATACACGGGGTGGCACCGGGACAGTTCTGCGTGGTGTACGACGAGGAGCACCACAGGTGCTTTGGCTCGGGCGAAATAACGCTGTAACAGATCGGGAAGTTACATAAACTGAAATTTACATTCGTGTAATGGACGTATAATATTTGGTTCGTATAATGAACGTATAATATTTAGACACAAACAAAAATAGAGCGATTAGGCTTAAATGCCCAATCGCTCTATTTTGTTGTATATAGTCTTGCGGTCGATGCCAAGCAAGCGGGCAGCCGCAGCCTTATTGCCATTGGTCTGCCGCAGGGCGGCAACGATGCGCGAGCGCTCCGTATCCTCGTCGTGCAGTGCCATCGAAGGCTCGGGCTGGACGTGCGGCATAGCCATCGTCAGTTCGGCAGTGGTAATAAGCTTGCCCCTTGCAAGCAGCACGGCACGCTTAACAACGTTGTTAAGCTCGCGCAGATTGCCCGTCCAAGGGTGCGAGACAAGCATCTCGGCGGCAGTCGAATCGAATCCTTCCACATCACGATTAAGCTCCTCATTGGCATGGCGCACAAAGAGATCGGCAAAGAGGAAGAGGTCGGTGCCGCGCTCCGACAGCTTTGGCATATATATCGTAAACTCGTTGATGCGGTGGTAGAGGTCCTCGCGGAAGCCTCCGTCAGCCACAGCCTCAGCCAGATTCTCGTTGGTGGCACACACAAGACGTATGTCTATAGGTATCTCCTCGGTTCCGCCAACGGGGCGGACGCGGCGTTCCTGCAAGGCTCTAAGCAGCTGCACCTGCACGTCGTAGCTAAGGTTGCCCACCTCGTCGAGAAACAGGGTGCCGCCATTTGCCATCTCAAAGGCGCCGCGCTTGTCGCTGTCGGCACCTGTGAAGGCACCCTTCTTGTGGCCGAAGAACTCGGAGGCGGCCACATCACGTGGTATGGCACCGCAGTCGAGGGCAAAGAAGGGACGGTCGTGGCGAGGGCTAAGCTCGTGTATGCGGCGTGCCACATACTCCTTGCCCGTGCCCGAAGCGCCAAGTATGAGCACCGACATTGGGGTAGGAGCAACCAGCTCCACATAGCTATATAGTTGGCGCGAAGCCTCGCTCTTGCCTTCGATATAGCGTGGCGAAGCCTCCTTTTTATCAGCCTTGGCAGCCTTTTGACGTGCCTGTTTGGCTGGAGCGGCAGATGCTGGAGCTGTCTGAACCGGCTTGACATCGGCTGCAGCCGACAGCGCATCCTTTATCTTCTGCAAGAGGATGTCGGGCTGTACAGGCTTAGCGATATAGTCGGCGGCACCCGACTTCATTGCAAGCACCGCGTTCTGCACCTCGGCATAATTGGTCATAACGATGAAGGGGGCATTGTTGTTGTGCTCGCGCATCCACTTTAGGAGTCGCAATCCGTCGTGGTCGGGCAGGCGAAGGTCGGACAGCACGAGGTCTACAGAGGTGTCGACAAGCAGCTTGACGGCAGCACCAACCGATGTGGCCTTGTCTACCTCAAACCCTTTCTTGCGCAACCACGTCTGCAACATGGTGCCAAAAGCAATGTCATCTTCTACTATTAATATATGTGGCATATATCTGCAAATGTTTTGTTTGTCGATGCAAAGTTAGTCATTTTCCACTAACAACAAGCCATTGTCTACAGGTTAAACTTGCAATGATCGCGAGATGTCATTCAGTTTGTGGGCAAGTAGCTGTGTAAGTGTGGCTATTTCTTGCTTGTCGGTTGTGCCGATGTGCTCTGGGGTGAGCGGCGCAAGCCATTGGTTGTTGCCCGGTTGCAACATCTCAAGCAGCGGCATAGCCTTGTGGGCAGCCCTCGACACGTGCTCGGTGTTGGAGGTGTCGGCAAGAAGCTCAAGATATTCGGCTACCGAGGAGCGTATGCTGTAGGCTATCTGGGCTGCCGCTTCAGGGTCGCCGTCGGCAAACTGCATTATTACGGGGGGCAAATCGGGCTTTACAAGTATGCCCATGGTCTGGCTAATGGTGGCGGCGAGCGTCTGCATGGAGAATGGCTTGAAAAGACAGGCGTCGAATCCCTCCTTCCTTAACTGTGGCATAATGCTCGGCTCGTGGGCTGTCATAGCCACAAACTTTATGCCCCGAGCCTTGCCGTCGGCATTGCCGCGCAAGCGTCGCATCATCTCGCTGCCGTTGATTTCGGGCATCTCGATGTCGGTAAAGACCAGTTGAGGCTTGAGCTTCTGGGCAAGAAGCATTGCCTCGTCGGCACGTGTGGTTGCGGCAACGTCAAGACGCAAGCCGCCAATGCGTGCCAACATCTCCCTAAGCAACTGTATCTGTAGCTTGTCGTCGTCGATTACGAGCACCGATATACTTGCCGAACTTGGAGCGTCGGCAGCCTGCTGGGCGTCGTTGCAGGCTTTGATCTCCACATTCTCCTTAACCGTCTCTACTGGTATGGTTACGGTAAACTTGGTTCCGCTGCCCTTCTTCGAGCTAACCCTAATGTTGCCGTCGAGCAGTTGCACTATCTCACGGGTTATGGATAGACCAAGCCCAACACCCTCCTTGCCTTGCGCACCGGGCAGACGTGTAAAGGCGTTGAATATGCGCTGCTGCTCTTCCTCGGTCATGCCGCATCCTGTATCGGCCACGCTTATGGTGAGGCGGTTGCCGCTAAGTACAGATGTCACGAGTATGGAGCCTTGGTCGGTATACTTTATGGCATTGCTTACAAGATTGTTGACCACCTGTTTAAGGCGTGAGGCATCCGAGCGGCACACCGTTGAGGGTGATATACGGATGTCGCCCTTAAGGCTGAGCCGCTTTGCCAAAGCCAATGGCTGCAACTCTGCCACACATCCGCCTACGAGTGTGGCAGGTGCAAAGCTTGCCACATGGGCTTGCGCCTTGCCGTTCTCCAGCTGGTGATAGTCGAGCAGAGACGTTACAAGCTGCAAGAGATGTTGTGCCGAGTGTTCTATGTTGTGCAGATAATCAACGGCTTTTGGGCGGTCTACATAATCGCCCAACAACCCTATGAAGCCGGCTATAGACGCTGCCGGAGCCTTTATGTCGTGCGTAATGGTAAGCAACAGGCGCTCGCGTTGCTGCATAATGCGCTCGGTTTCGGCTTTGGCGGCAACGATGCGGTCGCGGTCGCGGCGCTCACGACGTATGTCGCGCAAGATGTTGGCAACGAGTATGGCAGCCAGGACGATGGCAAGCAAGCCAAAGGCAAATATCTTAATGATGATTGAGTGGTGCGAGCCTACCGCCTCGTCCACCGCCTTGCGCATAGCGTTGTGCTCGTCGTGCTGTATGTCTTCAAGCAGTTCGCTTGTGCGTCGGGCCAGCAATATGCTGACACGCTGCAGCTGCTCGTGCCTATTGGCCATCACCATCTGCTGCCGGGTGTTGGCGCGCTGCTCCTCATTGCGTATCTGGGCAAGCGCGTTGGCCACGTTGTCGGCAATGTTGAGCCTGTGGTTTATGGTGTCGGTAGACTGTTGGCGGGCTATCTGCGTAACGCCGATGGTGTCGGCATGTTGG
>USCM01000055.1 GCA_900553155.1 uncultured Prevotella sp.
ACCGCCGTATGGCGGCTGTGGACACTATCATGCTGCGCAACATATCAGTAAGAGAAGAATCAGAATCGCCAGCTTCCGAGCTTTACGCCAACTGGGACAACCGCTATGCCCACCGCGCTACCGCGCTGCCCGAGAACTACCGCATCGACCTGCGCCATTTCTGCATGCCCACCACGAGCCGCGTCATAACAAGTAATTTTGGTTCGCGCTGGGGACGTCAGCACAAGGGTCTTGACATCAAGGTATACATCGGCGACACTATCCGCGCTGCCTTCTCAGGCAAGGTTCGCATCGTGCGTTACGAGGGTGGCGGCTATGGCAAGTACATCGTGATACGTCATAACAATGGTCTTGAGACCATATACGGACACCTCTCAAAGCAGCTTGTGCAAGAGAACCAGGAGGTACGTGCCGGCGACGTTATCGGTCTTGGCGGCAACACGGGTCGAAGCACAGGCTCGCACCTCCACTTCGAGACACGTCTTTGCGGCGTAGCTCTTAACCCGGCGCTTATGTTCGACTTCCGCGAGCAGGATGTTACGGGCGACTATTATGCCTTCAACCGTGCCACATACGATGGCGAATCGGCAACAGCAACACGCCTTCGTGGCAAGCAGGACGGTTCGACAATGGCTCGTGAGAACTCCGACAACGACTTCGCCACCAACAAGCGTATGACATCAGGTCTTACCGACCAGGTGCAGTACCACAAGGTTGTTAAGGGCGAGACACTCGACGCTATCTCTAAGAAGCGCGGTGTATCTATCGAGAAGATTTGCAAGCTCAACCATATCACAAAGAAGATGCGTCTGCGTCCAGGTCAAATCCTGCGCTACTCGTAACCTCTTGAGCTATAAGGCAGATATGGTTTAATGCGATAACGATTTTACCATTTGTATTAGAATCTGGCATCAGATGAGAAGCGTGAGCTCCTTTCTGATGCCTTTTCTTTATCCATTTAGTGGGTTTAAAGCGTAAAACATTGTGAAAAACTTTGCTAATTCACAAATAATCAGTAACTTTGCACCCGCAATTACGGCATAGTGCCGTTTTGAAGAATATTGTATAACCAAATAAACAAAAAGAAAACAAAATGATTATTGTACCAGTTAAAGATGGTGAGAACATCGAAAGAGCTCTCAAGAAGTTCAAGAGAAAATTCGAAAAGACAGGTGTTGTTAAGGAGTTGCGCGCACGCCAGCAGTACAACAAGCCTTCTGTTTTGAAGAGACTCAAGATGGAGCACGCTATCTATGTTCAGCAGCTCCGCGCTAACGAGGAATAATAAATATTCCTTTTAGCTATTGTTCAACAATTAACAGACCATGCGTCGCTCCCTCTCAAAACAAAGCGTCGCATCGTGTCGGATGGACCAGGAGGTGTACAAACCCTTAGACATATAATCATTTATAGATATTAAGTCCAGCATACGGCACTTCGTGTGTATGGTATCAGCGAGATGGCAAAAGATGCTTTCCCCCCTCAGGGTGCGTCTTTTGCCTTCTTTTTTTTGCTCATACGATATAGGGAGTGATACAAACTGCAATTTGAACTGCTGTCACTCCCTATTCTGAATGACTCACAAAAAAGCCGGGCCTCGCAATCAGCGAGACCCGGCTATATTTGTTCGAGTTTTTTTAACTCTCTTGTTATTAGAGGTTAGGGTTAAGCTCGTTCCACTTCTCAACAGCAGGAACGATGCCAAGCTCTACAATCTCGTCGCGCATCTTGCAGAGGTGCTCGTACGACTTAGCGAGGCTTGCCTTCTCCTCCTCAGTGCCAACAGGCTCTGTGAAGTGAACGCCAGTCTTGTCGATAGTAGTAGGCATAGCCATCATTACGTTCTTGAAACCGAGCTTGTCGTGGTTTACATAGCAACCTGCTGGCAATGTGAACTTCTCACCACCCATAGCAGCCTCGATCATCTTAACTGCGTTGTAAGCTGGGCTCTGGAATGAAGAACGGCCACGGAGCTTGATGATGTTAGAGCCACCCTGTACGGTGTGGTGCTTGATCTCTTCCCAACGCTCCTCTGAAAGACCCATCTCTGAGAGAGGCTTGCCGTCAATCTTAACCTGCGAAGCAAATACAGCCATCTGCTCGCCGTGGCCACCGTATGTGTGTGCGCCAGTTACCTTGTCCTGCTGAACGCCGAACTCGAGGGCGAGAGCCTGCTGCAGACGTGTAGAGTCGAGGGCAGCGAGTGATGTAAGCTGGTTAGGCTTCAAACCTGAGTGGATAAGAGCTGTGAGGGCTGTAACGTCAGCCGGGTTGAAGATAACAACAACGTGCTCTACGTCCGGGCAGTACTTCTTGATGTTGTCGCCGAACTCGGCAGCGATCTTGCAGTTGCCCTTCAAGAGGTCCTCACGTGTCATGCCGTCCTTACGAGGAGCGCCACCTGAAGAGATGATGTACTTAGCGCCTGTGAAAGCCTCCTTAGGATCTACTGTGTAAGAGAGGTTAGCACCTGGGAAAGCGCACTGCTGCATCTCGTCGAACACACCGTGTACACCCGGCTCGTAGATGTCGTAAAGACAAATGTTAGGAGTAAGACCGAGCATAAGAGCGCTCTGTACCATGTTTGAACCAATCATGCCGCCTGCACCGACGATCAAGAGTTTTTCGTTACTTAAAAATGCCATAATAAATAAGTTTTAATTATTTATGTTTATATAAATATGATGTTCTTTATTGCCTATTCCTCTTGTTTGAGGTTGACGCTGCAAAGATACGTTTTTTTTTATTTACTGCAAACTATATGCCGTTTTTAAAGTGTTGTTTATTCTTAATTTTTGCCACCTTTTTATCGTTTTGTAATGTCAAGTTAGCACAATCTTGCCGTTTTTGGCTTCTGCCTTTGCCTTTCCGCCCTTGCGCAGCTTGCCGAAGAGCATTTCGCGCATAAGCAGCGGCTTGAGCAGCGAGTCGACGGTGCGGTCAATCTGGCGTGCTCCATACTCGCGTGTGAAGCCTTTGTCGAGCAGCAGTTCCCTGGCGCTGTCGTCCACTGACAGCTCCACGTTCTTCTGTTGCAGCTTGTCGGCGAGTCGGCGCAGCGACTTGTCGAGTATCAGCTCTGCCATGTGGCGGTCCATATCGTTGAACACCACGATGTCGGTAAGGCGGTTGATGAATTCGGGCTTAAACGTCTTCTTAACTTGCGACAGCATAGCCTCGCCTCTTGATGTGTTGCCGGCAAAGCCAATGTTGGCTTGCGAGGCATGCTGTGCTCCGGCATTGGATGTAAGGATGATGACGACGTTGCGGAAGTCGGCACGCTGTCCGCGGTTGTCGGTAAGCGAGGCATAGTCCATCATCTGCAAGAAGATGTTGTAGATGTCGCTGTGCGCCTTTTCTATCTCGTCGAACAGCAGCACGCAGTTGGGCGTCTTGCGTATGGCGTCGGTAAGCAGTCCGCCGTCCTCGTAGCCCACATATCCCGCCGGCGAGCCAATGAGCTTAGCCACGGCATGCTTCTCGGCATACTCGCTCATGTCGAATCGCACGAGCTTGACGCCTAACTGGGCAGCCAACTGTCTTGCCACCTCCGTCTTGCCCACACCCGTAGGTCCGACAAACAGCAGGCTTGCCATAGGCTTAAGCTCGTCGCCAAGCCCAGCTTTAGCCATCTGCACGGCTTCCACCACGCTGTCTATGGCCTTGTCTTGTCCGTATATCTGTGTGCGCATATTGTCGGCAAGCTTCAGCAGCGTGTCGTTCTGCTGTGTGCGCAGCGCCTCGGCGTCTATCTTGCACATCTTGGCAAGGATGTCGTCCAGCAGGCTGTTGTCCACCGTCTGCCGCTTCTGTTTGGTTAGAGGGTGTGTCTCGCGGAAGGCTCCAGCCTCGTCGATAAGGTCTATAGCCTTGTCGGGCAGAAAGCGGTCGCTAATGTGCTTGGCTGTAAGCTCCACCGCGTGCTCGATGCTTCCCTTGCCGTACTTTACGTTGTGAAACTTCTCGTAGCTGCCCTTCAAGCCGTTGAGTATAGCCACCGCCTCGTCTATCGAAGGTTCGGGTATGTCTATTTGCTGGAATCGTCGTACTAGCGACTTCTGCTTGGCGATGTATCGGTTGTACTCCTCGTATGTGGTAGAGCCGATGAAGCGTATCGTTCCGCTCTCCAGATATGGCTTTAGCATATTGGATGCGTCGAGAGCCGAGTCGCCGTTGCGTCCCGCCCCAACAAGGTTGTGTATCTCGTCTATATACAATATGGTGTTTCCCTCGGCAGCCAGCCCGTCCATCACCTGCTTGATGCGCTTCTCGAAGTCGCCTCTAAACTGTGTGCCAGCCACCATCGTTCCCATATCCATCATGTACACCTTGGCGCCCTTCAGCCGCTCGGGCACCTCGCCGCGCTCAATCATTGCTGTCAGTCCGTACACCAGTGCCGTCTTGCCCACGCCCGCTTCGCCCACGTGCAGAGGGTTGTTCTTGTCCTTGCGGCACAGCACCTGTATGGTGCGCTCCAGTTCTTCGGTGCGTCCTATCAGCGGGTTGTGTTTGGTGTATGTGTCGTTTAGGCAGGTAACGAGCTGTCGCCAAGGCGCGTGGTCGAGGTCGAGCTCGTTTTCCTCGCTCACCAACTCGTCTGATGTGTCGCTGCCGTCGTAGTAGCACAGCAGAGCCTCGAAGAACTGGGCTTGCAGCGTACCCATAATGCCACGCAGCGTATAGGCAGCCGCCGAGTCGTCGAGCATAAGCATGGCAGCCACGATGTGCGGTACGTCTACCATGTCTACCTCGGCGTTTTGTGCCTGCTTTATTGCGAACGACATCATCTGCGTAAACTGTTCCGAGCCTTCGATGGTGTAGCTTATGCCGTCTGGCACACGCTCCATCTTGTCGAAAGCCTCCTTTAGCGGAAACTGCACGCTCTCGATGTTGATGTCTATATCGGTAAGTGCGTAGAAGAAAGCCAGCTGGTCGGTAAGTGCATAGAGCACGTGCTCGGGTGTTACAAACTCGTGTCGCATCGAGTCGCACAGCTCTATGGCTTGCTTGATGGCAGCTGCTGTATTGTTGCTATTTTTCAAAATCGTATGTATATGTAATGTTGGGTTATAATGTTGGGTTATTGACGGAGCCTATTCGGGCTTACATTCCAGTCGCAGCGGAAATCCAGCCTCGTGTGCCATCATCGTGGCCTTGCGCACCTTTGAGCGCGCTATGTCGTAGCTGTATATGCCCACTGTGGCGCTGCCGTGGTGATGAACGTTGAGCATAAGCGCCTCGGCTTCGGAGGCCGACTTGAAGAACACCGTCTTAAGCACGTGTACAACAAACTCCATGGTGGTGAAGTCGTCGTTGTATATAATCACTTTAAAGCGTCGCGGCTCGCGCATGTCGATGTCGGTGCGGTCGCGCAGTGCGGTTTGTTGGTTTGGCATATTATGGATTGTTTGTATTTAAAAGTCGGAAGACACAATCTTCATGTATTCGTCGTAGGGTATGTATCTGCCGCCCATCGACTTGAGGTGAGGCGTCTCAAACTGGCAGTCGATAAGCTTGCCACCATTCTCCTGCATGAATCGTGCCAAATATATAAGTGCCATCTTGCTGCCGTTGGGCACGAGCGAGAACATACTCTCGCCGAAGAAGCATGCGCCTATAGCCACGCCGTATAGCCCGCCCACCAGTTGGTCGGTCTGTTCGTCCCACACCTCCACGCTATGTGCAAATCCTTGTTGGTACATCTTGGTGTACGCCTTTATCATGTCGTCGCCCAGCCATGCCCCTTGCTCGTCGTAGCGCAGCTGCGAGCAGCGGTATATCACGCCGTCGAAGTGGTTGTCTATGGTGCATGTGTATCTGTCGGCATGCTTGTTTAGGAAGGTGCGCATCGAGTGCGACACGTGTATCTCTTCCGGGAAGATAACAAATCGGTTCATTGGGCAGTACCAGTGTATCTCGCGGCAGTCGCGGAAGGAGTACCATGGAAAGATGCCGTTGGAGTAGGCAAGCAGCAGCCGGTCTACGCACAGGTCGCCTCCGACGGCAAAAAGTCCGTCGGGATCGCCCAGCCTTGGGTTGGGAAAAGCTATGATTTTTTTGTCGAGTCGGTATATCATAGTGCAAATATATAAAAAATGGTTCAACCTACAAAAGCGTATGTAAGAAAGAAAAATAATTGTTCTATCCCTTGTAAGATTGAACCATTTGTATTACATTTGCATACAAACAAATACAAGTAACAGATATGGAAACGGCAACATTAAGGCAGCCTGCATCATTCAGGCTTAACTCTAAGCTCCTTGCCATTCTCAAAGAGAGGGCAAAGGCAAGCAATAGAAGTTTGAACAATTATGTTGAAAGCGTCCTCCTCGATGCTGTTTGCTTCGAACCAAATGAAACAACCATTGCAGCAATAGAAGAGGCAAGGTCTGGAAAAGAGCTTGAAACGCTTGACTTGGACAACTTCAAATCTTTCGTAGCTTCTCTATGATGATACTTGAACTGACTGGTCAATTCAAGAAAGACCTTAAAAGGTACAAGCATGCTTACAATATGCTTAACGACTTGGAGATAGTTCTCACTCATCTAAGAGAAAACGGAGTTGTCCCTAATAAGTATCGCCCTCACCAACTTTACGGTAATTATAAGGACTGTATGGAATGTCATGTGCAAGGCGACTTTCTACTTATTTGGATTGACAAGAACAAGCCAGTTATAAAACTTCTGCGCTTGGGAAGTCATTCTGAATTATTCAAATAGTCCCTAAGTATAAGGCTATACGGCACACATTGTACCTATTATATCTTTTTATTTTTTACCCTCTCATTCTATCATAATTTGGAGGGTGTGGCAGAGTAAGTGGCAGATACACAACGAGATGCACGAGTGATAGGTGGTGATGTCGGAGGTCTATCTATCATCTATCTGACACTGATGTATCACAAGTTGGTTGTGTGATAATTCAGTGATAGATATATGATAGATCATCCATGTTTCCGGCAACCTATCATTTCTAAATATCCGCTTATACACAATGAGTTACGGGGATTTGCGTCATGCAAAAGTGATAGGTTGATAGGTTTCGAAAATAAAAAACTTTTTCATAGGAGTGCAACAAAGGCTTACCTTCCAACAAAGGCTTCTTTACCTTCCAACTAAGCCTTTATGACCTACCAATTAAGCCTTACTTACCTACCAATTAAGCCTTAGTGACGTGCCAATTAAGCCTTAGTTGGAAAGCCCCCGATTTTATTCCACGCACCAATCGTCTATTGTTCCTGTTTTCGACGAAAAGTTTACGCCGATACGGTGTATGTTTCGTTGGTCGGCGGCGTAGGGGCGTGCATATCCCATAGCCTCTATTTGGTCGAGAGCCTGACGTGCGGTGCCATCGAGCTTGAACTCAAATATGTAGACGTCGTTCTGTGTCTCAATTATACAGTCGGCCCTACCTTCGCTCTGCTGTTTCTCCGTAAGCACAAGGTAGGTACTTATTATGCGGAATATAAGGTAGAATGTGTAATGGAAGTAGCGTTCGCGCTCCGCCTCCGTGTCCTTGCGCCGCATTGTGTATGGTATGCTTGCGAAGAAGGCTGTAAGCTGTTTGCGCAGCGCGTCGAGGTCGGCAGCTGCGAGCGAGCGTACAAGTTGGGTCATCTCCGTTAGTACCGACATTCGGCTTTGCAGATAGTTGTTGGCAATGGCGGTGGCAAACCCTCGCTTCACCTCGTTGTTGGGAAAGTCGAGGAGGTAAGTGTTTGTCAGTTTGTCGTGTGCCTTTATCGTGAGGTAGCCGCTTTGGTAAATCATCGGCAGCGGACGCTCCACGTCTGCACGATAGTCAACAAAATCGGACGTGTCATAATATTTGCCGGTCAATTCGTTTAGGTTCTCCTGCGTGTGGTTAAGCAGTCGGATGAGGTAGGTAGGTGTGCCAGAGGCAAACCAGAAGTCGCCAATCCTTTCATTGTTGAATGCGTTGAGCACGCTGAATGGGTTGTATATGTCTTCCATCTTCTCACTGAAGTGGTAGCCGTCGTAATGGCGCTTAAGCATAAGGCGCATCTCTTCGGGTGACACCTTAAATATGCTTGCCATTTGGTCTATTTGCTCATGGAACACCAGGTCCATTTCTTCTTCCGTAATGCCACACAGAGCCTCGTAGTGAGAGCTCATGCTGATGTCGGCAGGTTGGTTGAAGCCGCTGAACACGCTTACCTGCGAGAACTTGGTGACACCCGTAAGCAGCACAAACCGCAGGTGGGCATTGGCAGCCTTGAACGTAGAATAGAAGCCCTTGAGGATGTTGTGGTTGTACTCTTCTATCAGAATCTCGTCGCCATTGCTGTCCTTCGTCTTGTAGCCGGTGTCGAGAACATCGAGCAGTGGCTTGTCGTACTCGTCTATCAGCACAACGCTGCGCTTGCCCGTCTGCTTGTGGATGTTGGCAAGAAGTTGCGCGAAACGCTCGCCTGCACCATAGCGCGCATCTCCCGTGAAGCCGTATTGTTTTTCCCAATTCTCCACGTAGGCATCGAGCATATTCTTAAGTGTGTCGCCAACGGCGAAGTTGTTGCTGTTGAAGTCGATATGAAACACAGGATACGTATCCCAGTTCTTCTCCAACGAGTCGATGGCAAGTCCGCCGAACAGCTCCTTCTCGCCCTTGAAGTAATACTCAAGCGTAGACACAAGGAGGCTCTTTCCGAATCGACGTGGTCGACTGAGAAAGTAAACCTGACCTTCTGTGACAAGACGGTATATCAGTGCGGTCCACATATACATATCCGTCTTCTATAATAGTCTTGAAGTCTTGAATACCGATAGGAAATTTCATAAGCTGTAATACGTTATAAGATTGTTGGCAACTATTGGTGCTTTTGCAAAGATAATCATAATAATCCGAATGAGTGGGATTATTGTGATAATTTTTCTTCTTTGCATTTGCGTGGATAATTATTAAAAAAAGACTAAAACGTTCGGATAATATCTGCTTATTTAGTAATTTTGTACTCTTAAATACAAAGGGGATATTGTGCCTTGTAGAAAGAGAGGCACGACACCCCGTTTATGTTAAAGCAAAATGGAAAATAAAGATACAAAGAATGCGTATGTACGACAAGTGGCCGACCAGAAATACGAGTACGGCTTTACTACCGACGTGCATACAGACATCATAGAGAAAGGCCTGAATGAGGACATCGTTCGACTGATCTCTGAGAAGAAAGGCGAACCCGACTGGATGCTGGAGTTCCGCCTCAAGGCTTTCCGCCACTGGCAGAAGCTTGAGCAGCCAACATGGGCGCACGTGCATGTGCCCGAGATCGACTACCAGGCAATATCCTACTATGCCGACCCGCTTGCCAAGAAGCCGTCGGACGAGAAGAAGGAGATAGACCCGGAGCTGATGAAGACATTCGACAAGCTCGGCATACCGCTTGAGGAGCGCCTGGCGCTGAGCGGTGTGGCTGTAGACGCCATTATGGACTCGGTGTCTGTAAAGACCACCTTTAAGGAGCACCTTGCCGAGAAGGGCATCATCTTCTGCTCTATTGGCGATGCCATAAAGAATCATCCCGACCTCGTGAAGGAATATCTCGGAAGCGTGGTGCCTTATCAAGACAACTTCTTCGGAGCCTTGAACAGCGCCGTCTTCAGCGACGGCTCGTTTGTGTACATACCCAAGGGCGTGCGCTGCCCGATGGAGCTTAGCTCCTACTTCCGCATCA
>USCM01000056.1 GCA_900553155.1 uncultured Prevotella sp.
CAGCGTCGTTTGCGTATTTCGTCGCAAATGTCCTTGCGTATGGCCTGACTAAAACTGTCGTTGCGATTGAAGCCTTTAAGTCGTACACGGTCTACACGATTGCCAGGTGTTATGGATTTGTCCATTTCAAGAATGTAAGCTTGTCGTAGTGGCGAATTCTTGCGTCCCCAATCGCATCCGTTTCCCATAACAAGCACACTGTATTTTCCTACAAATTCGGTTACATTCACCCAACGGCTGCAACCATCTTTGTCGGGTTGTGCCAGTTCTAAAAACAGTTCCTTTTTAGATTGCTTTTTTGTAGCCATATCTTTTTATTTTGTCTTGAATACGAATAGATATTCATGTTTGAAGAGATAGTTGCCGTTTACAAGAGCACGATATTTCCATAGTGCCTCTTGTCCTATTTTGGCACGATTGCCCACAATATCCTTCACGACAATACCCTTCAACTGACAGTTAAAAGCTTTCTTTATGGCATACATTAGGTAGAAGCCAAGTGGAATTACCTCACCATTGCGATAGATATCGCCAATGACGAGAGCGAAGTAGTGCTTCGCTTTAAGATAGCAAAGAGCGTTGCCCATTGCTGTTATAAACTTTTCGAGGAAAATGTTGATGTCTGTAATACCCGAAAGGTCTTCGGGCTTGTCTGTGAATTTTACAATGTCAAGATATGGTGGATGAACAATAAGGAGGTCTATCTTTTGCTTTTTCATCTGCCTTAAATCGTCGTTGACGTGCAGTTTGAAAAGTTCGCTATTGGTCACGTCACAGTTATGGATACGATAGTCTATTGTATCGCATCCCTCCATTCGTTGTTCAACAAAATTGATGATGTCGCTGTTTATATCAAATCCGATATAGTTGCGTTTCAACGTCTCACATTCAAAGAGTGTTGTGCCGCTGCCCATAAATAGCTCCATCACGATATCGCCTTCTTCCGTGTAACGGCGAATCATCTGGTTGGGAATTTGGGGCGCAAAGTTGCCATGGTAAACATTGGTATGCTTACCTCCTTTTGCCCTCGGTCCCATTATCCACAGACTGTCGACATTGATGTCGAGTTCGTGCCAATGTTCGTGGTCAAACAGCCCCCTTTCTTAGGAGGCCGCCCTAATGAATAAAGCATAATTGTGCCATCGTTATGGCATTTGGCTTGTCTATAGAGTAAAAAAACGGGGCTTCCAATAGGAACAACAGAGCATAGAAAAGGCGCAAACCGCCTTGTCTATACTCTGAGGTCCTAGGAAAACCCGTTAAAATCGACAAGTCAGTCCACGCCTATAGCGCAGACATTCACAGACTTATTCGCGATTTTAACTACTTGAAATTTCCTAGGTTTCAGAGTATTACCGAATAAACAGCAAATGCAAGTTCAACTAATATGTATTTACTTCTTATATTTATATGGTTTCATCGGCATCGGCATATAGCGCTTCCGCCTGTTGTTATATTTAATGCAAAGTTAATGATTTTAATTCGATTTTGAGGTATATATAGTACAATTTATTTTATACGTCCATTATACGCCTTAAATATTATACGTCCATTATACGAGCATTAGACACCTGTCACTAAGCTATCACTGATTTCTTCTCTACGCTAAAAATATAGCTAACCCATAATATAATGAAATAAATTGCGTGTTTTCACACACTATAATTAAGGTTAATGATTTGGCTATTCATCTTCAAAGCACAACAAGAGGGCATGATTAATTAGTGTTAGATTCGTGACAGGTGAGATATGGCGAGCGCAACCTAACACTCTTGCCACACACTGACAACCAACACATTACAAGCATGCTGCCTCTGAAAAGTGAGAGAATGAGGGGTTAGAAAAATAAAACAATTATATAGGATGCCAACCAAGCCTTACTGACCGACCAACCAAGCCTTACTGACCAAGCAATTAAGCCTTACTGACGGGCTAACTAAGCCTTAGTTGGCACCCTATTAAGCCTTTTAAAAATATACGTTACATCTTACTTCAAGTTGCCGACCTTATACAGGTACTCAGCAATCTGCACCGCATTGAGCGCGGCACCCTTGCGAATCTGGTCGCCAGAGAGCCAGAATGTCAAGCCGCAGTCGTCGGCGATGTCCTTGCGCACACGTCCAACATACACGTCGTCCTTACCGGCTGTCTCAAGAGGCATAGGATAAACGAGGTTGGCAGGGTCGTCCTTCAGTGTGCAGCCTGGAGCGGCGGCGATAGCCTTCTGAGCCTCCTCTAAAGAGATAGGCTTCTCGGTCTCGATCCACACACTCTCCGAGTGAGAGCGCAGCGAGCTTACACGCACGCACATAGCCGAGCAGCGAACGTCGCTGTGCATAATCTTGCGTGTCTCGTTGAACATCTTCATCTCCTCCTTGGTGTAGCCGTTGTCGGTGAACACGTCAATCTGAGGGATGACGTTGTAGGCAAGCTGGTGAGGGAACTTCTTTACAGTGACAGGCTTGCCCTCTATAATCTCCTCGTACTCCTGCTGCAACTCTGCCATAGCAGCCGCACCGGCACCGCTCGCACTCTGGTAGCTGGCGATGTGTATGCGCTTGATGTGGCTAAGCTGCTCAAGAGGCTTAAGCACTACAACCATCATAATTGTTGTGCAGTTAGGGTTGGCGATGATGTTGCGTGGACGGTTGAGGGCATCCTCGGCGTTGCACTCGGGCACTACCAATGGCACGTCGTCGCACATACGGAAGGCACTCGAATTGTCAATCATCACAGCACCATGTTTGGTGATGGTCTCGGCAAACTCCTTTGAAGTGCCACCGCCAGCCGATGTGAACGCAACGTCGATGTCCTTGAAGTCGTCGTTGTGCTGAAGGAGCTTCACTTCGTACTCCTTGCCCTTAAAGGTATATTTGCTGCCGGCAGAACGCTTAGAGCCGAACAATACGAGGTTGTCAATGGGGAAATCTCTCTCAGCAAGTATGCGCAGGAACTCCTGGCCTACGGCTCCACTTGCACCAACAATAGCTACATTCATGTCTTAAATCTGTTTAAAATGTTATTTGTTGTATGTTAGAATATAATCGCTTTGTTATCCATATTTATGGATTTAGTTGCAAAGTTACGACTTTTCCTATAATAACGTGACAATTATTAAGTGTTTTTTATGTTGATGCCTACTTATTTGCAAGTAGTCGAAACTTCGTATATGTGTGCTTTTGTATGTTAGAAATATATAAAACAGAAAAATAGAACATTAAATATGAGGTTTATAGCATACACTATAAGGCAATTATGACTATCTTTGCAAAGCATAAAAGAATGAATAGTATGACAAAAGACAACAACAAGGAACAGTATATAGACTACGACTTTATACTTGGTAAGGGTATAGCCGACTACTCGGACGGCGACATAGTGGTTATTGAGAAGATTGGAGCCAAGCCTATTGAGGGCACGGTAAAGTTGGATATGGTGTTGATGATATACTGTCTTAAGGGACGTATACAGGGCGAAATCAACGGCAAGACGTGGCTGGCAGAAGAGGGCGACGTGGTTATTTGCCTGCCAAACTCGTATCTTAGCAACTATATGATGACGCCCGACTTTGATTCGAGAATCATCGGACTGTCGTACGATGCCATACGCAACAACATACCGATGACCAAGGATGCTCTCGACCTGCTGTCGTATGTGTCGAAGAATCCGATAATTCATCTCGACGCCGAGCGTCAGGATCTTATCAACAAGTACTATTCTATAATAGACCACAAGATTAAACAGCCTCACAACCTCTTCCATAAGGAGATTATGCACAGCATCTTTACGTGTGCTGTGTTTGAGCTTTGCGCCATTATAGCTCCGCACGTAAACTATACCAGGGACGGCGGCACCATGAAGCAGGCCAACTTGCTGTTCCACAAGTTCATCAACCTGCTGTCAAAGAACGAGGGCAGGACGTGCTCGGTAAAGAAGTATGCCGATGAACTGTGCATCACACCTAAGTATCTGTCGTTTATATGCAAGCAGGTTAGCGGCAAGACGGCTCTCGAATGGATACACGAGTATACAATCAAGTCGATAGAGCGCTACCTCAAACACTCCAATCTGTCTATCAAGGAGATAGCCGACAGGTTAGGCTTTCCAAACCTGTCGTTCTTTGGTAAGTTCACGAAGAATTATCTCGGGGTGTCGCCTACGGAATACCGTAGGCAACAGAGCATGAAAAAAGAGGTCTGATTAATTAGAAGTTTACGCCGAAGTTGAGCGTAAGGCATCCGTTGTGCGACTTGTCGAACTCGTCGTGGCAGATGTTCGACAGGCCCACATCGTATGTAAGGTCGGCATAGAACATGTCGTAGCCGACGCCGCAGCCGAAGCGCAGACCGCCGTCGAATCTCTGGAAATACTGCTTGGAGAAAGAGCTTTCGGCTTTGCGCTCCTCATAGTTGCGTATCTTTCCGCTTATGCCGCAGGCAAGATAGCCGCCGGCAAAAGGCTGTACCGAGAAGTCGTCGTCTATCTCTATGGCATACTTCAGCACTACAGGCAGCTCAAGATAGTTGAGGTCGTAGGTCATCTTCTTGCCGTCCTTAAGCATCTTCTTTCCGCCCTTCTCGGTGTAGAACAGGCCGGTCTCGATGTAGAGCGGCTCTTGGTCGATAAGGGCAAATCCCACAACGGCACCGAGATTGAGTCCTGTCTGCGAGTTGCCGCCGTCAAGATTAGGGTCGTCCGAACTGACAGTAGAGAACGACGGACCGATACGTAAGCCATAATAGTTGGCTCTCTGGCCAAAGAAGCTGTCGTTATGGTTCTGCGAATAGTCGAGATGTCCGGTGCGGTCGTTGTAGTAGCGGCTACTCTTGTATGCCTGTGCGTTGGCGGGGGCAATGTACAGCATCAATGCCGCTATTGCCATTAGAATAATCTTCTTCATATTGGTTCGAATTTGTTTTATTTCTTAAAATCAACTGCGAAGGTAGCAATTTATATCTCAATAGCGTAAGGAATTTCCCTAAAATAGAATAGGGAATCCCCATATTTATCATTTAAGGCGATTTACAGACTTCTTATTTAAGCTGTGCCATAGTGGCTCTAACCCTCTCGGCAGATGTGTACATCAAGGTCGACTCGTCTACATCCTTGTCGCCCATATACACGTCGGGGTTGGCATACCGCATGCGGCTCTTTACTGGCATGCGTGCCGAGAAGTGAAACTCGTGTACCCCGGTTTGCTCTTGTATCTCCTTGATATTGTCCTCGTTTACGCCACAGCCTGCAAGGATGGTTATGCGGCCGTCGGCGGCAGCGTTGAGGCGGCGCAACAGGCTGATGCCCTGTTGGGCGGTGGGCTGCTGTCCGGATGTAAGGATGCGGTCGATGCCAAGCTGACACAGCTGCTCAAGGGCAAGCATAGGGTCGGCGCAGCGGTCGAAGGCACGGTGAAACGTAACCGACATGTCGCCAGCCACATCCTTCAAACGGCGGTTGGCTTCGAGGTCGAGACTGCCGTCGGCCTTCAGGCAACCAATGACAACACCGTCGACACCAAGCTCGCGGCATATACGTATGTCCTCCTCCATACGCTCCACCTCAAGAGGGGTGTACAGAAAGTCGCCCCCACGAGGACGTATAATCACGTGCAGACGTGTGCTTGTAAGCAGACGTCGTGCCACCTTAATCTCTCCGTACGAGGGTGTTGTGCCTCCCTCGGGTATTCCGGCGCACAACTCCACACGGTTGGCACCGCCTTCCTGGGCTGCCAAGCAGCTCTCCACGCCGTTGGCACACACTTCAAATTGGTATGTTTTTGATTCGTTTTGCATCGTTTGTCGATTTTTGTTCACTAAAGTACATAATTATATCGAATATGGCAAATATTTTGAGTAACTTCGCATAGGACGCATAGGAAATGTAGAATACTTCTTCATAATTGTTCCATATTGCACTCTATGTAATGTTTTAAATTACTTTTATACATTAATTATTGTCTTTTATGTAAGAAAACGATACCTTTGCAATATAAAAACTGAACCATTATGAAGAAGTATTCCGTAATGATAATGAGTGCGGCTCTTGTAGCAAGCAGCTGCACAACAGGAGCAGGAACGGGTGCCTATGCGGGCAGCTCGTTAGGCTCGGTATTGGGTTCGGCTATGCTGAGGGCTATCTGCGTGCTCACGGTGCCGAGGATCTGCTGATCCTTTCCCGTTGGTGATGCCGCCACCAAGCAGCATCATCAAGACCAGGACGACGACTTGGCTCAACGCAACCAGCGCATACAGCGACAAAAGGCTCAACGCAACAGGTCGTACGACGACACATACAGCCAACAGGACGACACGTATATGCCTTCGTCAAACAACAATAACAAGCCTGTTTATGAGCAGCCGTACAGCAACAACCAGCCGTCGTACAGCAGCAACCAGCAGCCAGTAGACGACATTGACCCGACGCAAATGGTGGACACCACCAACTCGGGCGACGACCGTATCGACTTTGACGTAAACTCTTCGTCAACCCTACCTAATAATAATCCAGACACATCCGTATCGATGGATGCCGGCAAGGTGGAGCAAATATATGGAGCGAACAAGGCTGCCGAAAGTGGCAAAATAACCATAAAGAATGTACGGTTTGTAGAGACGGCAGAGCATAATGTGCTTCATGGAGGCGAAGTTGGCAAGGTTATGTTCGAAATGTACAACGAGACGCAAGCTCCGATATACAACTTTATGCCTACTGTTGTAGAGGCAGACGGCAATAAGCGCATCTATATATCGCCCAGCGTGCGTGTGGAGAACATCATACCGGGTCAGGGCTTGCGCTATACAGCCACAGTAAAGGCAGACAAGCGCATAAAGGACGGCGAGATAAGGCTGCTTGTTTCGGCACAGAGAGACGGCAAGCCGATATCTTATGTCACTGTAGTGAAGGTTGCCACTGTGCGCTAAATGCCGCACGGTGACTGCCCCTAACAGTGCCTACTTGTCGTCATCGTCTACCGTCTTGACGTATTGCTTGTATTGCTTGCCGTGCTTAGGAAAGTGCAAGACGCCGCTTTCGGGCAGGGTGTATTCGGTTACCTCGAATTCGAATTCGGGTGCCTCTTCCTTCTCCGGCAGGTAAGGAATATGACTATTATGGTAGCGTTCTATCTTAACCATGGCAACGCCTTGGTTTATTATGCCTAATTTTCGTGCGGCACCATGCGAGAGGTCGATGATGCGGCCGCGTGAATGAGGACCTCTGTCGGTAACACGCACTATCACACTCTTGCCATTGCTCTCGTTGGTAACCTTAAGCAATGTACCAAATGGGTATGTGCGATGGGCACAGGTAAGACTGTCATGGTGTATGCGCTCGCCGCTACTTGTGCGTGCTCCGGTGGCGCGTTTAGAGTAAAAGGAAGCCTTTCCCCTCTGCGTCTGTGCGCCGACGGGAACCGCTATCTGTGATGTGAGGGCAACAACTGCTGCCAAAATTATCCTACTTAAATTCACTATACCTAAAAATGTTTGTGTTCTTATTGAAGAGTATGGGGTGCTATATATTATGGGGGTATACAACAAGGGTGTGTCAAAGCTCAACCAATGAGCCATGACACACCCTTAATATTTAATGTTATACTATACCTTGAGCCATCATAGCGTTGGCTACCTTCATAAATCCGGCGATGTTGGCACCGCGAACGTAGTCGATATAGCCGTCGGACTGCTTGCCATACTTAACACACTGCTCGTGGATAGAGTGCATGATGTAGTGCAACTTCTCGTCAACCTCTGCCTCGCTCCAGCTCAGACGTACAGAGTTCTGAGTCATCTCAAGACCAGATGTAGCTACGCCACCCGCGTTGACAGCCTTGCCAGGAGCAAAGAGCTGCTTGGCGGCAACAAATTTGTCGACAGCCTCGGCTGTACAACCCATGTTAGAAACCTCGGCAACGCATATTGGCTTCTGTGCCAAAATCATATCGGCATCGGCACCGTTGAGCTCGTTCTGTGTAGCGCATGTAAGGTAGATGTCGGCCTTAACCTCCCAAGGCTTCTTGCCTGCAACAAACTTAGAGCCAGGGAACTCGTCCTCGTAAGGCTGGCAAATGTCGTTGCCAGAGGCGCGAAGCTCGAGCATATAGTCAATCTTGTCACCAGCAATACCAGCCTCGTCGAGGATGTAGCCGTCAGGACCAGATATTGTTATCACCTTACCGCCAAGCTCGGTAGCCTTCTTGGCAGCACCCCAAGCCACGTTGCCGAAGCCCGAGATGGCCACTGTCTTGCCCTTAAGGTCGAGACCCTGTGTAGCAAGCATCTGCTGTACAAAGTAGAGGGCGCCGTAACCTGTAGCCTCAGGACGGATGCGCGAGCCGCCAAACTCAAGGCCCTTGCCTGTAAGCACGCCCTGATACTGGTGTGTAAGCTTCTT
This sequence comes from uncultured Prevotella sp., assembly GCA_900553155.1. Classification (GTDB taxonomy): domain Bacteria; phylum Bacteroidota; class Bacteroidia; order Bacteroidales; family Bacteroidaceae; genus Prevotella. The sequence continues at coordinate 8,389 of USCM01000056.1, forward strand.
GTACATACCGAAGAGGTAGCCAATCTCTCTGCCGCCTACGCCTATATCGCCTGCCGGAACGTCCTCGTCGGGACCGATGTGGCGATAAAGCTCGGTCATAAATGCCTGGCAGAAACGCATAACCTCAGCGTCGCTGCGTCCGCGGATAGAGAAGTCGGAACCGCCCTTGCCGCCGCCCATAGGCAGAGTGGTAAGAGCATTCTTGAATGTCTGCTCGAAGCCGAGGAACTTAAGGATAGAGAGGTTTACAGAAGGATGGAATCGCAAGCCGCCCTTGTACGGACCAATAGCGCCGTTGAACTGAACGCGATAGCCTATGTTTACATGCACTTCGCCCTTGTCGTCGGTCCAAGGCACACGGAACGTGATGATACGCTCGGGCTCTACAAGGCGCTCGATGAGCTTTGCCTTCTCAAACTCTGGGTGCTGGTTGTAAACGTCCTGGATAGAGATAAGGACTTCGCGAACTGCCTGCAAGTACTCTGCTTCGCCCGGGTGCTTAGCCTCGAGGTCGTGCATAATTTTTTCAACATTCATAGTAAAAGGTTTTTAGTTGTTTTATATAGATTATCGTTGTGTCATTTCAACACCGCAAATATAGCTTATTTGCTTGTTACTACCAAGTAAAAACGCGAGTTTTTCGCTTTTTTAATTTACTTTTAGATACCTTCTTGTGCTGTGTGCGATAACACATAAATACACCTTCGTGCCCATACATTATTATATATGCCGTTCGTGGAGAGTATCATACATACCCTTAACCCATCACCAATCTGTTAAATAAACATAAAACCGCTACTCCGTTGTATACCTCTTTTCTCCATATCATAAAAAATGAGTAATTTTGCAGACCGATTAATCGGGGATACACTTAGAGTCCCCTGCATGAGGGTGTTAATAGCGTGCGCTAAAGAATAGGCCAAGCGGCGTGGTTAGTGAATCGCTCGTGCAAAACAAAAGAAATGTTTTTTAGTAGTAATTTTTAATTTAAACAATGAACACTTTAAGTTACAAGACTATTTCCGTAAACAAGGAAACAGCTAAGAAG
>USCM01000057.1 GCA_900553155.1 uncultured Prevotella sp.
GTTCCTCATACACCACGCCCACCACGCCGTAAGCCACCCGCTGCTTGCGCAGACGCAGACCATTGGGCAGCGTCTTGGCGTCGAACACCTCGCCAAGCGGATTGTCGAGGTGTGCCACGTTGCGCAGGGCGGCTGCTATGTCGTGCAGTCGTTGCGGCGTAAGCTGCAGTCGGTCGTACAGCGGATTGTCCTTATCCATCAGGCTTAGGTCGTCGGCATTGGCTGCAAGGAGGTCGGGGATGTGCGCCTCGGTAGCGTCGGCGAGGTCGAGAAGCAAGGAGGTGCGGTCGGTCTCGGCGAGACGGGTAAGGGTATAGGAGGCGCTGCGAACTTTTGCGAAAATATTATTCATAAGCATTTTTTATCATACGAACTCCGTATACGGCGTGTCCTTATCGCCATCCAACACTCTCTGCAATATATTCTCGCGAGTGCCGTTGGCTATATACACGTGGATGCCGGCGTGTGCAACGCTTAGTGCCGTGTTGCACTTGCTCGTCATGCCGCCACGTCCAAACGCACTCTTGCTCTCGGTGACATACCGCACCACGTCGTCTGCCGACTGTACCCGGCGGATTGTGGGGCGAGAGCCATCGGCAGCAGTATCGCCGAGCAAGCCGTCCACATTACTTAAGAGTATGAGGTTGTCGGCTTTCATCATCTGTGCCATCAGTCCTGACAGCTCGTCGTTGTCGGTGAACATCAGCTCGGTGACAGACACCGTATCGTTCTCGTTGACTATTGGTATAACATTGTTTTCGAGCATCACACTGATACACGACTTCTGGTTCTGGTACTGGCGCTCGGACACGAAGTTCTCCTTCATCGTAAGCACCTGACCAACATTTATGCCGTACTCGCGAAACAGCGAGTAGTAGAGGTTCATCAGCTTAACCTGCCCCATGGCAGAATAGAGCTGACGTTGCTCCACACTGTCCAACGGATGTACGGCGTGCATCTCTCCCCTACCGCATGCCACGGCTCCCGACGACACCAATATCAACTGATGGCCGGCACTGTGCAGGGCGGCAAGCTGGTCGACAATGGAGGAGAGGCGCGACACGTTGACGTGGCCGTCGGCACGTGTCAGTATGTTGCTTCCTACTTTTACTACTGTTAGCATTATTCAACACTTCTTTTGAGTCCTTCTATCACCGCATTGGTGAATCCCTCCTTCTCCATAGCGTTCAAGCCACGGATGGTGAATCCGCCAGGTGTTGTAACCTTATCTATCTCGGCTTCGGGGTTTGCCCCACTCTTCTGCAGCAGCAAGGCGGCACCCTTTATGGTCTGCAGCACAATGTCCTTGGCGGCATCTGCCTTGAAGCCAAGCTCTACCCCACCCTCTGTCGCGGCGCGAACGTATCGCATGGCGTAGGCTATGCCACAAGAGGCGAGTGCCATACCGGCTCCAAACTGGCGTGCCTCAACCGACATCGTCTCGCCAACGGCATCAAACACCTTTACGACAAGTTGTTCAGCCTCAACAGGTCCGCACACGCGGGTGACAAACGACATAGAGGCGCCAACGGCTATGGCGGTGTTGGGCAAGGCAAAGAACGTGGCGGGGCACTTTCCATTATACTCCACCCACGACTTAACCTGCTCGGCTTTCAGTCCGGCGGCTACAATGACGAGCACCTGACGCTGGGCGTCGAGCACATCGCTTATCTCCTCGATAACGCTCTCCACAAGCCACGGCTTAACCACGAGGAACACAACGTCGCCCCAAGCGGCAGCCTGGCGGTTGTCGGCAGAAACCTGCACGCCCTGCTCGGCATAAGGAGCAAGGCGATCGGTATGGGGATTGGAGATACTAATGTCGGAAGGACAGAAACTGTCTGAACGCAAAAAGCCGTCAAGCATTGCGCCGCCCATGGCGCCGACTCCTATTATTGATATCTTCATAAACTTTTCTTGAACTTCTCTACAAACTCATCCGCCTCCTTCTTTGTCAAGCACAGCGGCGGAAGCAGACGCAGGATATTGGTAGACGCACAACCTGTAAAGCAGTGTTCGTCGTGGATAAGGCGCGAGCGGACATCTTTGTGTGGAATGTCAAGCTCAATGCCTATCATCATTCCGCGACCGCGAACATCCACGATATGACTGTTCTCTTTCTTCATATCGTTGAGTTTGGCAAGCAGATACTCGCCCACCTCGTGCGCATTGGCTATGAGATTCTCCTTCTCCATAACGTCGAGCACGGCAAGAGCTGCCGTACAAGCAAGGTGATTGCCGCCGAATGTGGTGCCGAGCATACCGTACACGGGCTTAAACTCTGGCGATATAAGCACGGCTCCCATCGGGAATCCGTTGCCAATGCCCTTGGCGCAGGTGATGATGTCGGGGCGGATGCCAAGCCACTGGTGGGCAAAGAACTTTCCACTACGGCCATAACCACACTGTATCTCGTCGCAGATGAGCACCGCTCCGTGCTTCTTGCAAGCTGCCTGCAAGCCCTTGGCAAACTCTTCGGTAGCCATGCGTATGCCGCCGACACCCTGTATGCACTCGATGATGCAGGCTGCCACATCGCCCTTGGCAAGCTCGGCCTCCCATGCGGCGAGGTCGTTGAGCGGCAGGAAGGTAACGTGGTTGTTGGCATTGATTGGCGCAATAATCTTAGGATTGTTGGTGGCCTCAACCGCAAGCGACGTACGTCCGTGAAACGCTTTCTCGGCAGAGAGCACACGTGTCTTGCCCGTATGGAACGACGCAAGCTTCAGGGCATTCTCGTTGGCCTCGGCTCCCGAGTTGATAAGGAATAGCTGATAGTCGTCGTAGCCGCAAGCCTTGCCCAATCGTTCGGCCAACTGCTGCTGCAAGGTGTTGATTACGGAGTTGCTATAGAACCCGAGCTTGTGCAGCTGGGCTGTAAGCATCTCCACATAATGTGGATGACAATGACCTATAGAGATGACTGCATGGCCACCATAAAGGTCCAAATACTCAGTACCTTGGTCGTCCCATACGTGGCAACCAAGACCCTTGGTGATATTTATGTCGAATAGGGGGTAAACGTCAAATAGATTCATAAACTTAAGAGAAAAGAGAAAAGTGAAAAGTGAAAAATCCATATGTTATACTATGAATATCCAAGCATTAAACATTGGAGATACATAAGATTAGATTATACACTCTTCACTCTTCTCTTTTATTTAATTATTGTTTAACATTCCGTTTCTTTACTGTTTTTATTTACTCAATATCTTTCCCTTTTAACTTAAAAGCACTCGGATTTTTCGTTCTTCACTCTTCGTTCTTCACTTAGAAACCTGTTGGTTTCAACTTCAGTCCCAATTCTTCCTTCATTCCAAACATCACATTCATATTCTGCACCGCCTGTCCAACAGCACCCTTCAGAAGGTTGTCGATGCAGGAAGTGATGAGGAGCTTAGAGCCGTACTTCTCGCAGTGGACAAGACACTTGTTGGTGTTGACCACCTGCTTGAGGTCGATAGGCTTGTCGATGTAATGGGTGAAGGGAGCGTCGCGGTAGAAATCCTTATAGGCTGCCACGATATTCTCGATGGGGAGAGAGGTCTTCACAACCTCTGTGGCGAAGATGCCGCGAGCAAAGTCGCCACGGTAAGGGATGAAGTCGATGGATGCCGCAAACTCGCCCTTGCCTGCCTCTTCTTGCACCTGACTCAGGCTCTGGCATATCTCCGGCACATGCTGATGCTGGAATGGCTTGTATATGCTCATGTTGTTGTTGCGCCAAGAGAAGTGGGTTGTGGCACCCGGCTTCTGTCCGGCACCCGTCGAACCCGTTATGGCATTTACCGCCACATCGTCGTTGATGATGCCGAGCTTTGCGGCTGGCAGCAGTCCGAGCTGGATGCAGGTGGCAAAGCAACCTGGGTTAGCAACGTGCTGCGCCTTGGCAATGGCGTCACGGTTAATCTCCGGCAGACCATAAACATAGTCATTACCCTCGCGCTTCAAGCGAAAGTCCTGTGCCAGGTCGATTATCTTAACGTTCTCTGGAATCTTATGTTCCTTTAAGAACGCCTCGCTCTTGCCATGACCGAAACAGAAGAACACAACGTCCACATCATCAAAGGGCATCTCCGACGTAAAGCGCAGGTCGGTGTCGCCATACAGTCCCTCGTGCACATCGGTGATGAGGTTGCCGGCATTGCTCTCGCTGTTAATAAAAGATATTTCGGCTTCGGGGTGATTGATAAGTATGCGGATAAGCTCACCGGCTGTATAGCCGGCTCCGCCAAGGATTCCTATTTTCATAATTTTATCTCTGCTCATCGGGATGAATACCATAGTATACACGCAACGGAGTAGAGAGAACCTTGATGAATCCCTTAGCCTCCTCGGCTGTCCAGCCGTGCTGCATCTCGCCATACTCACCGAGCTTCGACTTAAGCAAGTCGTCCTTGCTGTCCACGCCAACGGTCTCGAAGCCGAGCGGACGTAGCTTGAGGATAGCTGTGCCGTTGACATTGCGCTGCGACGATGTAAGCATTGCCTCAATATCCGGCATTACCGGCTCAAGATACTGACTCTCGTGGAGGAACATACCATACCAGTTGGCTACCTGGTCCTTCCAGTACTGCTGCCACTTGCTAAGCGTGTACTTCTCCAACAGGCGGTGGGCCTCGATGATGAGCTTCGGGGCTGCAGCCTCAAAGCCAACACGACCCTTGATGCCGATGATGGTATCGCCTACGTTGCAGTCGCGACCGATGCCATAAGCGGCGCCAATCTCTTCTATCTTCTGTATTGCAGCCACCTTGTCGTCAAACTTCTCGCCGTTGACTGCCACAATCTCGCCCTTCTCAAACGTAATCTTCAGCTCCGACTCGTCCTCACGTGTAACGTGCTTAAGGTAAGCCTCCTCGGGCAGACCCTGTGTCGAGTCGAGTATCTCGCCGCCGCAGATGCTGGTTCCCCAAATGCCCACGTTGTACGAATACTTAAGCTTGGTGAAGTCGGCAAAGAAACCGTTCTCATTGAGGTAGTCTACCTCATCCTTACGCGAGAGAGCCTTGTCGCGTGTAAGGGTGATAATCTCCACACCCGGTGCCATAACAAGGAAGGTCATGTCGAAACGAATCTGGTCGTTGCCGGCACCTGTAGAGCCATGTGCAATGGCGTCGGCACCAATCTGCTTGGCGTAGCGTGCAATGGCAATGGCCTGGAAGATACGCTCAGACGATACGGAGATAGGATAGCAATTATTACGCATCACGTTGCCGTAAATCATATACTTCAACGACTTCTCGTAATACTCCTGTGTAACGTCTAGTGTTACGTATTGTTTAGCGCCAAGCTTATAGGCGTTCTCCTCGTTGGTCTTCAACTGTTCGGGAGAAAAGCCGCCGGTATTGGCACATGCAGCATGCACCTCATAGCCATCCTTGGCAAGTTTCATTACTGTGTACGAGGTGTCAAGACCTCCTGAAAATGCAACAACAACCTTTTTCATATTATCTTCTTACCTTAATTTTCCAACTTCTTAATTCTCTCTATCACATCCTCCGGAAGCTTAGCCGGCAGATGCTCCTCGGGGTCGTACAGCATACCGGTGCAGATGCAGTACTTGCGACCGGTGCGCTTAAGCACATCCACATTGATGCAGCCCTCGCATCCTCGCCAAAAAGCCTCGTCGTCGGTAAGGTCGGCGAAGGTTACGGGATGATAACCCAGCTGGGTATTCATAGCCATAACGGCGGCTCCACTGGTCAAGGAGAATATCTTGGCGTGCGGCCAGCGTGTGCGGGCAAGCGTAAAGGTGAGGTCCTTGATGCGCTTTGCCACGCCCAACCCACGAAACTTAGGGTCTACGATAAGACCCGATGTGGTGACATACTGCTTGTTGCCCCATGTCTCGATGTAGCTAAAGCCTACAAACTCGTCGCCATAAAGGGCGATAACGGCCTTTGCCTCCTTCATCTTGGTGGCTACATACTCGTGTGTACGTTTTGCGATACCAGTGCCGCGCACCTTGGCAGCCTTCTCTATGGTATCGAGTATTGTGTCGACATATTTCTCATGCGATGGGTCGGCCACCATCACTGTTATATCTTCTTTATTCATAATTCCTAATATTCCATTCCAGGCACAATGCTGCTCAGTCCCTTAAGCACCTGGTCCTGCGTAGCGCCTTCCTTAATAACAATAAAGATAGTGTCGTCGCCGGCGATAGTGCCTATAATCTCGTCGATATGTCCGTTGTCGATATTATAGGCGATGGAACTGGCATAGCCGGGTCGGGTGCGGATAACACCCAAGTTGCCCGAAAAGCTTATAGAACGATAACCGGGGATGCGGAGCATCTCGGATGCCATACGTGGAGTAGGCACACGCTTGTACATCGTCTCGTTAGGCAACACATAGACGTACTTGCCATTCATACTCGCAGCCTTTGCCACCTTTAGTTGCTTGAAGTCGCGGCTCAACGTTGCTTGGGTTACGGCATAGCCCTCCTGGGCGAGTGCGGTAAGCACCTCCTCCTGACTTCCGAGCTCCTTGCTCGAGATAAGCATCTTCAATGTTTCTATTCTGTCGCTTTTTAACTTCATAATTGCTATGGTTGTATATTTATTCGGTTTTACAAATGCAAAAGTATAAATAATCGAACAAACAACCAAACAAATACGTATAAAAATGCAATGAAAAGTAACAGAAAGTAATATAGGGATAAAATCAGTGTATATTTATACAGAAGTGTAGCTTCTTTATATATAGTTTCTTCACTTGTAGTTCCCCACGGAACTACAAGTGAAGAGGTGTATTAAGTAACGGAACCAACGCATCCTACTCCTTTCTGCCAAATATGCGCAGCAGATAAAGGAAGAGGTTGATGAAGTCGAGGTAGAGAGTCAAGGCACCAAGGAGCGCCAACTTCTGCGACATTTCTCCCCCATTTGGAGCCTCAAGGCACATCTGCTTAATCTTCTGTGTGTCGTATGCGGTAAGACCAACGAAGATGAGCACACCCACGTAGCTGATAATCAAGTCGAAGCCTGTGCTCTGCACAAACAGATTGACAACAGTGGCGATGATAAGACCAAGCAGAGCCATGAAGAGCAACTTACCCATAGAGGTGAGGTCGGTCTTCGTAGTGTAGCCCACAAGAGCCATAACACCGAACGTGCCCGCCGTGATGAAGAAGGTCTTGGCGATGACCGACATTGAGAATGCCAAGAATATAACCGACAATGTGGCACCGTTGACTACCGAGTAGAGCACAAACAGCAGTGTGGCTGTAGACAGCGACATACGTGAGATGGCTCCGCTGATGCCCATGACAAGAGCAAACTCGGCGATAATCAAACCCCAGAACAGCACCTTGCTGCCAAAGATGGCACTAATGAGCGCCGGCGACGTAGCCACGCCAAAGGCTGTGATACCGGTTATGGCAAGTGCAAGGGTCATCCATACAAACACCTTACGCATAAGCGCAGGGAACGCAGACGATAGAGCGTAGTTGCTGTCGCGATACTGCTCTACATCCATCCAATTTTCCTGTTTCATAATTGTTTTCTTTCTTTTTTTACTATGTTGATATTAATAATGTATCCATTTGCAAATTTAATGGATTAATCTTCAAAATACAAATAGTGTGCCGTTATTTGAGAATTATTAAGCAAACTTTTTACGCAATGACACCCTCTTTTTACGCAATGACACATCACCAAGCGATAAAAGCGGTATATTTGCAGATGTAAAAACTAACCCTGTAATAAAACCTACAAAAACTATGAAACATTATTTACTATTGGCAGGTTTGTTCACATTTGCACTATCTGCCGCAGCACAGACATTTGGCTCTAAGCCAACAGTAACCAACCAGGTTGTAAACCCTACAACTAAAATAGACAAACTGTCGATTCTACCTGGCGACATGTCAAGAACCATCAACACCAAGATAGACGCCAAACGCACCGACTTGCTTAAGCCAAGCCGTAGCATTGTGATTAGAAACGAACAGTGGCTCAACACCAAAGCCGAGATGAAAGACGCAAAAGGTGCGTATATGCAAATAAGAGAAAGGGAATACACCAACTTCGGAATGCTTAAAAAGCAAACTACCAATTTTTATAAAGATGGTGTGCTTGCCGGCATCCAGGTCTACACCTACGAGTATGACGACAGACACAATAATACAAAGGAGACTCTCTCGCAGGCGATAGCATTGCCCAACACATTTGCCACTGTACAAGTAAAGGAGTGGGGATACAATGATCAGAACCTTTGCACATCTGCCCAAATGTTTGAGTACGACTTCCGCAACGACAACAGTATTCTAAGTGGTGTAAAATACAATTACGGATACGACAATAGCGGTAACAACACCAAAGAGGAATATTTCTACTACGAAGACGAAAACTGGATACCTATATATAGAGAAGAATGGGGATGGGATGGCAACTACCAATATATGAACTTAAGACTATCCGGCTGGGACAACGCGTCGAAGAAATGGACTAAAGGAAGCAAGAATGTAAATGAATTGATAAGAAATGGCAAGACAAGCGTTGGCGGTGACTACAAGTGGGATGCTGACAAGCAGCAGTGGAGCGTCATAAATGAGTTTATCTCTACATACGACAATTACGGTAACCAGACTATGTACTCCGAACAAAAGCAAACATCCGACGGCTACGAAGGCTTCCGTTGGAAAGACGAGCGCATTTCGGCAGAATACGGCACGTACAATCACTACGCGTGGGTCAACAACACCAATGGTTGGGTAAAGGATTGGTACAGAAACTTACAGTACGACGAGAACGGCAACATAGCTAACGCCACTACTTACAATGCCGACAACTCCTTTGACAATAAGGTTGAATACACCTGGCAGAAGTTCTTTATCGGCAACAGCGAATTCCCCGACTGCTACTTCATGAGCGATGCCAACACATGGACTTTCGACAAGAACAACATCGGCAAGGATATGGGCAACGGCATCGTTGTGTGGAACGACCTAACCATTAAGAAGGGACAAGAATTCAAGTTTGCGTCTGAGGATTGGACAACATTCAACTGGGGTTGCAAACTTGACGAATACATACCATTCGACCAGCCCGTTCAGCTTACAAACAATGGAGGCAACATCAGCATCACAATGGAGGCAGACGAGATTACCTTCAAGACTGTTAGCCTCAACGTGCTGGCAGGTGTAGTTGCGTTCGAGACCTATCCATCAAGCATCGACAGCCCTGACGCCCAGCGCCTGAACATCTACGCAAGCAACGGCAAGACTGTAGTGCAGAACGCCAAGAGCGTAAAGGTGTACAGCGCAAGCGGCGAGCTCATCAGCACCACTTCCGTTACACCAGTGCAGAAGGGTCTGTACATCGTTAAGGCAGACGGCAAGACCGTTAAGCTCAACGTAAACTAACAGGAGGTTCG
>USCM01000058.1 GCA_900553155.1 uncultured Prevotella sp.
AGTTTCGGTCAGGAGAGCCTTCTGCTGTTTGGCATCCTGTATGTTGGCAGCCTTGTTGTTGATGCAATAGCCCAACCATGTAAGCACAAGTGCGTTTGGCTTGATTTCGTTGGCCTTCTTGAAGTCGGCGATAGCCTCGTCCCACTTGCTCTCGTTCATCTCTGCCTGGCCCTTAACAGCCCATGCCATAAAGCACTTAGGGTCCTGTGCAAGGCGCTCGTCAATCATCTTAGCCTGCTTATCCTTCATACCGAGGTTGCCGTAGAGGGTAGCAAGATTGGTGAAGATGTTCTCGCTCTTGTCCTTTGCATAAAGGTTCTCAAAGTCCTTAAGACACTTGATAGAGTCTTCCTTAGTCTTCATCTGCTGCTGCATCATAGCCATCTTGAGGTTGAGGGCGTCCTTGTAAGAAGCAGTGTCCTCAAGTGCGATGTCGCAATACTTGTTGGCAAGATCGAAGTTCTTGTCCTGGTAAGCGATAACGCCAGCAACACGTGCAACGTCACCAAGATATGTGTCAGGTGTCTTTGTCTTGTCGTAATCGGCAAAGAGCGAAGAGGTACCACTCATTACGTATGCGTCGTAGAAAGCGAGCGCACCCTTGTTGTCCTGCTTCTGCAAGCAGTCCTGACCAGCGTTGATGAGGTGTACACGCAACGGCCAGAAAGTATTCTGGTTCTTCTTGTGGAACTTAGGAGCCACCTTGCCCTTGGCGTTAGGCAACTTGTCGTACTTGTCGCACTCCACAGCATCGTTAAGAGCCTTTGCCAAGGCTGCATACATGCCTTCCTTGTCGACTGGCTTGTCGCCCTTCTGGCCCATCTGCTGCATTACCTGGTTCTCGCTCATGATAGCACTCTCCTTGTTGAACTTCTGCATTGAGAGCTCTACAAGCTTGTTGTAAGCCTTTGCCTTCTCCTCGTTGCTCAAGGTAGACTCGCAGGCCTGCAGCATGCTCTTGGCCTCTGCATAGTCCTTAGTCTTAAGGATGCTCTTGACATCCTGTGCAAAAGACGATGAGGCAACTGCTGCCATCAACGCCATAACGAATAATTTTTTCATAAGTACTGTAAATTTGTTATTAATAAGTATTATTCCTTTTCAGTTGTAGCGTCCTGCTCTTCCGGCGTATTCTGGTCGTCGGCGAGCTTAGCCTCAAGCTCCGAGCTCATAACCTTGCAGACACTTGCGATAACGTCGTTCTTCTTAGAGAGGTTGATGAGGCGCACACCCTGTGTGGCACGACCCATAACACGACAGTCGCTCACGGCAAGACGAATGGCTATGCCACTCTTGTTGATAATCATGAGGTCGTTTTCGTCGGTTACGTTCTTGATAGCCACAAGTCTACCTGTCTTCTCGGTGATAGAGAATGTCTTGACACCCTTGCCGCCACGGTTGGTCTTGCGGTAATCCTCTACCTGCGAGCGCTTGCCATAGCCGTTCTCTGATACCACCATAACAGTCTCTGTCTCGGCATTGTTGACAATAATCATACCCACAACCTGGTCGTCGTCGCCATCGAGCTGCATACCACGCACACCGGTAGACACTCTACCCATTGAACGTACGGCATCCTCGTCGAAACGTACGGCACGGCCATTGCGGTTGGCAAGGATTATCTCGTTCTTGCCGTTGGTGAGACGTACGTCTACCACCTCGTCGCCTTCAAGGATGTTGATAGCGTTGACACCGTTGGCACGTGGACGCGAATAAGCCTCAAGGCAAGTCTTCTTAACCGTACCATTCTTTGTGGCGAACACTACATAGTGCGACTTGACAAACTCCTCGTCGTTAAGACCGCGCAAGCGCAGAAGGGCGTTGACTGAGTCGTCCGACTCGATGTTGAGCATATTCTGTATGGCACGTCCCTTGAAGTTCTTGTCGCCCTCCGGTATCTCGTAGCACTTGAGCCAGTAGCAACGGCCCTTGCGTGTGAAGAACAGCATAGTCTGGTGCATTGTGGCAGGATAGATGTACTCGGTAAAGTCTTGCTCGCGAGTGCGTGCACCCTTAGAGCCTACTCCACCGCGTGCCTGCTCGCGGAACTCGCTAAGCGGTGTGCGCTTGATGTAGCCCATATGGCTTACGGTGATAACGACAGGGTCGTTAGGATAGAAGTCCTCTGCATTGAACTCGTGCTCGAAAGGCTTGATTTCTGTACGGCGCTCGTCGCCATACTTATCCTTAACCTCGTTAAGCTCGTCCTTCATCACCTTCTTGCAAAGCTCTGGATCGTCGAGGATAGACTGCAAGTAGGCAATCTGGCGCTCAAGTTCCTCGTACTCGGCATGCAACTGGTCCATACGCAGACCGGTGAGCTGTGCCAAACGCATGTCGACGATGGCCTTCGACTGAATCTCGTCAAGTTCGAAACGTTTCTCCAAGTTGCGCTGTGCGTCGCTCGGGGTCTTAGAACCACGGATGATGTGAACCACCTCGTCGATATTGTCGCAAGCAATGATGAGTCCTTCGAGAATGTGGGCACGCTCCTGTGCCTTCTTCAGGTCGAACTTTGTACGGCGTATTGTTACGTCGTGACGATGCTCAACGAAGTACTTTACACACTCCTTGAGAGTCAACAGGCGTGGACGGCCATTGACCAAGGCAATACAGTTGACAGAGAATGACGACTGCATGGCAGTCATCTTATAGAGCTTATTAAGAATTACGTTGGCGTTGGCATCGCGCTTTACGTCTACAACGATGCGCATACCCTGGCGGCCCGACTCGTCGTTGACGTTGGATATGCCCGTAATCTTGCCTTCCTTAACAAGGTCGGCGATGCCTGCAACGAGGTCGGCCTTATTTACGCCGTACGGAATCTCGGTTACAACAATCTTGTCGTGCGAGTCGCCGCTCTCTATCTCGCTCTTTGCACGCATCATGATGCGTCCACGGCCAGTTTCGTAAGCCTGCTTTACACCCGCCAATCCATAAATATATGCACCTGTCGGGAAGTCGGGAGCCTTGATGTGCTCCATAAGTCCGTCGGTGTCGATGTCTGGGTTGTCAATATAGGCGCAGCATCCGTCTATCACCTCGCCGAGGTTGTGTGTCGGGATGTTGGTAGCCATACCTACAGCGATACCATTGCCGCCATTGACCAAGAGGTTAGGAATCTTTGTCGGCATAACCGATGGCTCCATAAGGGTGTCGTCGAAGTTGGGATCCATATCGACGGTGTCCTTCTCGAGGTCGTCCATTATGTGCTCTCCCATCTTTGAGAGTCGGCACTCGGTATAACGCATAGCCGCAGGCGAGTCGCCGTCTACCGAACCAAAGTTACCCTGACCGTCAACAAGCATATAACGCATGTTCCAATCCTGTCCCATACGCACCAATGCGCCATAAACAGAAGAGTCGCCGTGCGGGTGATACTTACCGAGCACCTCACCAACGACGCGCGCACATTTCTTATAAGGGTTTGAGCTTGTGTTTCCAATGCCGAGCATACCGTACAGTATTCGGCGGTGAACAGGCTTGAATCCGTCGCGAACATCAGGAAGGGCACGAGAAACTATAACCGACATACTATAGTCGATATAAGACTTCTTCATTTCTTCCTCAATGTTAATCTTCAGGATTCTGTCCTGGTCGATTGTCTGATTTTCGTCCATTTCTTATTTAAACATTATTGATATTATCTCTCATAAAAATACGGGCAATCGCTCAAAATGCCGTTTATTTTGCTTCTAAGCGATTCTTACCCTCTATTTCAAGTTGTAAAGGTACAAAAAAATGCTGGTTCGGCAATAATAAAAGCCGTCAAAAAAAGCAAAATAGGGCATTTACGGCTATTACGCAACCTCAAATTAAGATTGTGTTACATTTTATGAGCGATTTATGGGCTTTAAAATTGTAAGATTGAGAAAAGATGTGTACATTTGCAGTTAAAAACAAGAATATAACAGACTATGAAGTTAGCAATCATGACTAAATCCACGTTCTTCGTGGAAGAAGACAAGATACTTGCCACCCTGTTTGAGGCAGGGTTGGACAACTTGCATCTTTATAAGCCTGGATCATCTCCGATTTACTCAGAGCGCCTGTTATCGCTGCTTCCAGACACTACATACAACAAGATTACAGTACACAACAACTTCTACTTAAAAGACGAGTATCGCCTTGCAGGAATACACCTTGATACACCATCCGAGCAGCCGCCTTTAGGCTACAAAGGTCACATCAGCCGCACCTGCAACGACATAAACAGCCTTAAAGATACCAAGAAGCAGTCGTCGTACGTATTCCTTGGAAACGTCTTTGGCGAACAAGGCGACCCGGAGCTTCCAAGCCTCGACATGAACGAACTTATCGACAAAAAGGTTTTTGCCCTTGGAGGTATGAACGCAGACAACATTCGACTCGCACGCGAGCTCGGATTCGGCGGAGTGGTGATAGGCGACGACCTGTGGAACCGCTTCGACATACACAACCAAAGCGACTTCAAAGAACTTATCACACACTTTGAAAGGCTTAAAAAACTGGTATACTAATAGCAAGCACTTTATTACGTAACATATAACAACAATAAAAAATGAGTGAACAAAACTCTTTTTTGGTATTCTCAGGTACTAACACGAGATACCTTGCAGAGAAAATCTGCCAAAGCCTGGGCTGTCCGTTAGGCAATTTGGTTGTAACCAGGTTCTCTGACGGCGAGTTTGCCGTGTCTTACGAGGAATCAATCCGTGGCCGCGACGTATTTCTCGTACAGAGCACATTCCCTAACTCAGACAACCTCATGGAGCTTCTCCTGATGATTGACGCAGCAAAGCGCGCTTCTGCACGTCACATCATCGCAGTAATTCCTTACTTCGGTTGGGCACGTCAGGACCGCAAGGACAAGCCACGTGTAAGCATCGGCGCCAAGCTTGTAGCCGACCTTCTCTCGGCTGCCGGCATCGACCGCCTTATCACTATGGACCTCCATGCCGACCAGATTCAGGGTTTCTTCGACGTACCTGTTGACCATCTTTATGCTTCTGGCGTTATCCTGCCTTACCTGCAGAGCCTCAACCTCAACACAAACGAGCTTGTAATCGCTTCGCCTGACGTTGGCGGCTCAAAGCGCGCAAGCACATACGCCAAGTATCTTGGTTGCCCACTGGTTCTCTGCAACAAGACACGTGCACGTGCAAATGTGGTTGAGAGCATCCAGATTATCGGCGACGTCAAGGGCAAGCACGTCGTAATCGTTGACGATATGGTAGACACAGCCGGAACAATAACAAAGGCTGCCGACGTTATGAAGGCTGCCGGAGCATTGAGCGTTCGCGCTTGCGCTTCTCACTGCGTGATGTCAGGCCCTGCCTCGGAGCGTGTTCAGAACTCGGCTCTTGAGGAGATTGTGTTCACCGACTCTATCCCCTACTCTAACCGTTGCGCTAAGGTTAAGCAGTTGTCTGTTGCCGACATGTTCGCCGAGACAATCCGCCGCGTCATCAGCAACAAGAGTATCAGCTCACAGTATCTCGTTTAATAAGAGATTGACACATAATCAGACACACATTGATTGTGTAACATATACTAAAATTAAAGGGAAAGCGATTGTTTCGCCTTCCCTTTTTTATTTTCTTTTTCCCTTGATAAATTCCGTTAGTACACCTACCTGTACTTGCAACTATTCTATTCTAAAACCACTTGTTCCACTGCACTAACAAGCGAGTCCTTGCCATTAAGCAAATAGAACTTTACACGAACAACACTATTAAAGTCGGCACTGCCCTTAACTTTGATATGAAGCGTCTTTCCATACACAAGCGTGTC
Source organism: uncultured Prevotella sp. (assembly GCA_900553155.1). Taxonomy (GTDB): domain Bacteria; phylum Bacteroidota; class Bacteroidia; order Bacteroidales; family Bacteroidaceae; genus Prevotella. The sequence continues at coordinate 5,773 of USCM01000058.1, forward strand.
GCGCTTTGAAGGATACGACACAAGCTGCAAGAATTGCTTTGTAGAACCCGTGCCTACATAATAGATGCCCACACTGTCGACAATAGCGGCCTTATCGGCAACTTTTGTAGAGTCGGACAGCTTCTTCTTTGCCAACAACGAGGTGTCGGCAGGCTCAAACTCGGACGCAGCCACCGTATCGCCATCCTTGTACGAAGGCGCAAAGCAGCTAACCGTCGTCATTCCTATTATTGCTGCCAGCATCAAGGCTGGCAGAGCAAACAATATCTTCTTCATTCCTGTTTTAATATATTAGTTCTTATTTAAATTCGCTGCAAAGGTAGTCTTCTTTTGAGTATTCTCAAAAAAAACGCATCAAAAAGTTAGCAAAGTCGTTATTTATTCGTACCTTCGCCTAACAAAATTCAAATTAAACAACATAAAACACAATAAAAGAAAACGATGAAGAAGAATCTAAGAACAGCTTCTATCTGCGTGCAGGGAGGCTACGAGGCTAAAAACGGAGAACCCATCGAAGTGCCCATCATCCAGAGCACTACATTCAAGTACGACAACTCGGAGGAGATGGCTATGCTCTTCGACCTTAAGAAGGAAGGCTACTTCTACACCCGACTACAGAACCCTACCAACGACGCCGTGGCACAGAAGATTGCACAACTGGAAGGCGGCGTGGGCGCCGTACTGACCAGCAGCGGACAGGCAGCTAACTTCTATGCCGTGTTCAACATCTGCGAGGCTGGCGACCACATCGTTACAAGCAACGAGATTTATGGCGGAACATTCAACCTGTTCGGTGTAACGCTGAAGAAGCTGGGCATTGAATGTACATTTGTAAACCCCAACGACTCGGAAGAGGAGATACAGAAAGCTTTCCGCCCAAATACCAAGGTGGTATTCGGCGAGACTATAAGCAACCCCGGATGCGCCGTGCTCGATATTGAGAAGTTTGCCCGCATTGCACACAAGAATGGTGTTCCTCTTATTGTGGACAACACTTTTGCCACACCTATCAACTGCCGCCCGTTTGAATGGGGAGCCGACATAGTTACACACAGCACTACAAAATATATGGACGGCACAGCAAGTCAGGTAGGCGGTTGTGTGGTTGACAGCGGCAACTTCAACTGGCTCGAGCATGCCGACAAGTTCCCTGGACTTTGCACTCCGGACGAGAGCTACCACGGTCTGACATACGCCGAGAAGTTCGGCAAAATGGGCTACACCACCAAGCTTGTGGCGCAGCTGATGCGCGACCTTGGCTCTATCCCAGCCCCGATGAACTCGTTTATACTTAACCTCGGCTTGCAGTCGCTCCACCTGCGCATGAAGCAGCATTGCGCCAATGCTCAGCGTGTGGCAGAATTCTTGCAGGCTGACGAGCGTGTGGCTTGGGTTCACTTTAGCGGGCTGTCTGGCGACGAATACCACGAACTTGCCAAGAAATACTTGCCCAATGGCTCGTGTGGCGTTATTGCCTTCGGACTGAAGGGCGACCGCGAGACCGCAATACGCTTTATGGACTCGCTCGACATGATAAACATCGTGACACACGTGGCTGACGCACGCACCTGTGTGCTCCATCCAGCAAGCCACACACACCGCCAAATGTCTGACGAGCAGTTGCGCGAGGCAGGCGTTGCACCCGACCTCATCCGCCTGTCGGTAGGCATTGAGGACGTTGAGGACATATTGGACGACATCAAACAGGCATTGGAAAAAATCTAATAAGCACAAACAAAAGAAAGGAGCCAAGGAGTAGACTTAAAAACTACTCCTTGGCTCCTTTCTTTTACCCATTTATTCTCTCATCGACAGAGAGATTCGCTGTCGCTTCTTATCCACATCAGTAACCCTAACCACAACGTGCTGATGAAGCTTTACAACCTCATTGGGGTCCTTAACGTAGCGATCGGCCAACTGAGAGATATGCACAAGTCCGTCCTGATGAACACCCACATCAACAAAGGCACCAAAGTTTGTGATATTGGTGACAATGCCAGGAAGAAGCATACCAACCTGCAAATCGGCAACCTCGTGCACACGAGGGTCAAACTCGAAAGCCTCAACAGCAGCACGAGGGTCGCGACCCGGACGCTGAAGCTCAGCCATGATATCATTAAGCGTAGGCATTCCTACCGCATCGGTGACGTAATCTTTAAGATGTATAGTCTTTTGAAGCTCCTTGTTGTCGATAAGCTCAGCAACCGTGCAGCCCTTGTCCTTAGCCATTGCCTTAACTATGTCATAGCTCTCGGGGTGCACCGCACTATTGTCAAGAGGATTCTTTGCACCAGGTATGCGCAAGAATCCTGCACACTGAACGTATGCAACAGGACCGAGAAGGGGAACCTTCTTCAATTCGGCACGCGACTTAAAGGCACCATTCTTGTCTCTATACTCAACGATATTTTTGGCTGTTGTAGCATTAAGACCGCTGACATACATCAACAGGTGACGGCTTGCCGTGTTGAGATTAACGCCAACTGTGTTCACACACGACTCAACAACCATATCCAGGCTTTTCTTCAACTCGGCTTGGTCGACATCGTGCTGATACTGTCCTACACCAATACTCTTAGGATCTATCTTCACAAGCTCGGCAAGCGGGTCCATAAGGCGTCTGCCTATGGATACAGCTCCACGCACCGTAACGTCCTTATCGGGAAACTCCTCGCGTGCTGCCTCCGAAGCCGAATAGACCGAAGCACCATCCTCGCTAACCACAAAAACATCAATATCGGAGCTGAGCCCTATCTCCTTCAAGAAGGACGACGTCTCACGACTTGCCGTACCATTGCCTACAGCTATTGCTTCTATATCATACTTCTTTGCCATTGACAGCACCTGTCGAGAGGCGCCAGCACGGTCGTTCTTTGGCGCATGAGGATAGATAGCCTCAAAATGAAGCAATGCACCCTGTGCATCAAGGCATACCACCTTGCAACCAGTACGGAATCCTGGGTCAACACCCATGACATGCTTCTGACCTAAAGGCGCAGCAAGAAGCAACTGACGCAGATTCTGGGTAAAGACACCTATGGCTTCCTTATCCGCATCCTGCTTGCTTGACAATGCAAACTCGGTCTCAATGGAAGGCTTAAGCAAGCGCTTGAAAGCATCGTCGGCAGCCTCGCCAACCAATTTGCTACACTCGCCACGTCCAGTGACATACTGCCGACGTATCTTTTCCTTACATTCATCGTCGTCGGCAGATATGCTTATACGAAGAAATCCTTCCTTTTCGCCACGGCGCATGGCAAGCAAGCGATGTGACGAACAACGGCGCAGAGGCTCGGAGAAGTCGAAATAATCGCTGTACTTCTGCGCATCATCCTCCTCTGCCTTGGTCTTTACAACCTTCGACGTGATTGTAGCCTCACGACGAAACACACTGCGTATCGACTTGCGCACACGCTCGTTCTCGTTAATGGTCTCGGCAATGATATACTTGGCACCCTGTATGGCATCCTCAGCCGTCTTTACATCGCCCTTGACATACTTAGATGCAGCTGCAAGAGGATTGGAGTCGCGCTGTAT
>USCM01000059.1 GCA_900553155.1 uncultured Prevotella sp.
CACATCACCAGACAGTGCACCCGCTTCATCAAGAGTCATCGCGGTCTCCTTGACAACGGGAAGGTCTGGCCAAGTAGCCACCTCATTGTGGTAGCCGAAAATCACGCTCTCAACGACACCACCCATATTGTCCTGGGCATCACACTCCAGAGCGGGATCGATGTCGGCGAGCTCGTAGCACTTTTTAGTATTTGCAGCCATACATTATATATTATAAGGTGAAACAATTAAACGTCAGCAGGATCGACTGGCTGATCGTTGCAGCAGAATATCTCTCTGCGGAATGTAGTGAACTGAGTACCGAAGACGTACTTGCCGAGAGCCTTGAACATGTAGTCAGCCGGCACCGCACGCAGCTTGCGCATATCGCTCTGCTTGTCCATACCATAGACAACGTTGCTCTGAAGGGTCAGCATAGAGAATGATGATTCGTCGGGTATACCAGGGCAGCGTACAATTTCGCACATACCCTTAGTGCCGTATAGAGTCTGTGCTTGGTCTCGTCAGGAGACTGGCCAGGCTCATGCACATTAGGATGCTCATCTGCGAACCAATCATCGTACATATCGCCCACGGCGAAAGGAATGTACATCTTAGACTTCTGGTTGCGGAACAGCTCAGGCATATGTCGCCACATCGAGAGCATCTTGTCGCCCACATCGGCACGAGTAAACTTGCCCGTAGCTACGAGGTTGCCTTTCTCGGCGTCAATGGTCTTATCAGCCTTAGCATTCTTGATGTGAACACCGAGACCGTCAAACGAATCTTTCAGATCAGTCTTGGCTCCAGTCTCGTCATACTTAGCAGTCCAGATACAAGGTAGAAGATCTTCTGAAGCCTGCTGCAGAATGCGGTTGATAAGCCAAATCTCGAAAGGATGCTTGGCAATCTCAAGAGCACCACGTACCTCTGTGATATAAGTACGACGATAACGCTCAGGCTCATCAAGAATTTCGACAACGCATGGATGCACCTTAAGAGTACGGTTGCCAAATGAACCGATGTTCTTCTGATCTTTAAAAACACCAGTGTATCTAGATGATACCGACTTGAAGTAAGCCTCAGTAAAAGTGTAAGAGTCAGTAATACCCACCATAGGGCTCATGTGACGCAGCATAGCGTCAGCAGCCTGATGGTCGATAGCAAGAATCTGCTTGCTATGCGCCTTCACCGCGGTATTGACGGCGGTGATATCAATAGGATCATTAAAATTCATATATTATACCAATTTAGGATTATTCGTCGTAGAAGTTGTTGATAGGATCTTTGCGGATGTCAGCATACTCGTCAACTGGCTCTTGCCGTGTAGCAGGTGCTGGGGTGGCAGTAGCCGGAATCTTGTCAAACATCTGCTTGATTTTTGAAATCTTAGCGTCTACACCCTCGATGTTCTTCACTTCGTCAGAGAACTCATCGAGTTTATCAGTGAACTGCTTCTCAAGGTTGCCATGATTCTCGACCTTGCCCTGCAGCTCAACGAGTTTGTCTTCGATAACCTGGATCTGATTAGTTGTGAGCACGACCTTAGAGTCGTTCTCGTCAAGACCCTCGACATTGAGAAGGGTGTTGACATTAATAAACTTTTTATTCATTGTCGTTGTTGTTGGAGGTTGATTAAATGTTGAATTATCGCCTTTTGTCAAGCCGAGCATCTCTCCGAGCTTCTGAAAGAACGAACGCTCGTCGGATAGCCCGCCGTCCTCAGGAATAGGAATGGCGCAGTTGCGGAAAGCACTGAGCATCTCGTTGGCAGCCTTGGCAGGTGCCTTCTCGTTGATAATCTCGTCGATAAGGCCATAGTCTTGACACTCTTGAGCAGTGAGCCATGGATGCGCCTTCATCACAGTAAGCATATCTTCAGTAGAGCGTTTGCCACGTGAGGCATACTTGCCCGCAATGATGCGGTCGATGTTCTCAAGATGCTTGATGTCTTCGGCATTTGCCACTCCCATCTGTTTGAGTTGGTCAGCATTCATGCTCTGCCAGTAGAACACCTCCTTCGACGAACAATGCACATAAAGCATACAGTCGGAATACATCTTGATATTCTTTGCACCGAAGAGCCATGTCGCGGCCGAAGCGTTGAACGAGTCGTGAATAAGGGTCACGTCGCCATGCTCGGCGAAAGCGTGTGAGATTTGCACCGCAGAAGCGACATCGCCACCAGGCGAAGCCATGCGCACGGTCACTGGCTTGCCCTTGTTGTCGCCCAGGAACTGGTTGACTCGCCACACAGTGTAGCTCGAAATCTCGCCATTAATACGTAAAACATTATTAGCCATAAAATCTATAGATATATGAGTGATATGGCAAAATTAGAGAAATAAAAGCCCCATACCTTAGACGAGGTACGGGGCAATCAGACTGAATAAGCGACTTATATGTGTTTCAGATCATCCATATCAATAATAAGAGAAGGAGCAGGCTGGCTGCCAGAGAATGTGAACGACGAGCCGTTGAGCGAGGTGTAGGAGTCGCCCGTAGTCTTCTCGCAAGCAAAGCTCAAGGGTACCTCTACCGAGCCAGAGAGATGCACAATGCCATTGTGGTCTTGCGAAAGCACAAGCCACTCGCCACGCTCAAGCACCTCGATAAGCTGTGACACCTCATATCGAAGCTTCGGAATGACACCTTCAATAGAAACCTGCCAATAATCACCCCCGTCAGCAGTCGATTTCTGCTCGTCGAATACAAACGAGCGGTCGGGGTAAACCGGGATGGCAACAATGTTGTCACGTGTCTTCATCTCAACATAATGTCTGCCGCTCCGATAGTCGTGGCGAACTCGTAGCAAGTCATTAGGAGGAAAGGCGTATATCTCCGCCAGTCCTCCTATGTTGTTGTGGTCAAAATTAATCTCTTTCATACTCTTCTTTGCCTTGTTCTGTAATGTGTCCGCTTTTGGACAGAACTGCCCAACATTTTTGCTCCATTTTCTTGCAAATTTTCTCAAAATCGACATCGCCATTGATTTTAGCGTTGCGTTGCAGCTCTTTGCGTATGGAGTCGGTATCCCAATCATTCTCGGTGATACCCGTAGCTTTGCGGAATCGTTTGATGCGTTCAGCAATGGACATACCCGTCACTGACAACATAGCACTATAAGTGTGCAGCACCTGCTTAACTTCACGCTCAAGCCTTGAGTTGAAGTGCAGCGTCTCTGTTGGCGAGAGCATCCAGCCATAGCGGTTGAAGGTGTCCATACTAATCTCAATTGCCACCTGTGTAGTATATCTGCCACGTACACTATTGTCGCGTCTTGCCTCGCCACGTATGAGCCTACGTCTGAAATCTTCGGCAAGTTCGCGGTTCGGTGACAAATTTACCAATTCTGCCCAATTATCATCGGGACTGTTGTAGTTGGCAAGCAGCCAACGCTTGACATAACCTTTACAGGGCATCCAGACCGCCATGCGGTCCTTGTTTGAATGTTTTGCCATATATATTTAATGTTTTTAATTGTCTATGTAAGATAATGAGGGTTTACAGGTAAATGTGAAATTTAATTTTAGTTTATAGGATGGTGTATTTTAGCGTCCAACCGACCAACCATCCAACCAACACAATATATATATTGATTATCAGCGAGTTACACGTTGGTTGGTATGTAAACCAACCCAACCAACCAGACCAACCACTGCAATTTAGCCAATCTGCAGCACACAGGTAGAGACTACTCACAACCAACCGTTGGAAACCCACAACCAACCACGACCAACCAAAAGCACCTAACAACCAACCATAACCAACCACTCCAACTATACTACTATTACTACTTAACTAACTTATTACTAACTACTTACATATATTTGTAGATTTTGAAAAGTTTGCCACGGTTGGACGGTTGGTCGGTTGGACGCATTTTTGGGCGTCTGAGAATTTCAAAACTTCGTTTTAATCTCTTCTCTTTTTAATTGGGGTGTTCGGGGAAACGCAAACGACGGACAAGTGCCTCACGGCACCTGCCCGTCTGACGCTTATTACAATCTGACATTGTCATTCTGATATGTTTTGCCGCTTGCGAAACAAATGCTTTGCCGCTTGCGTTGCCTGCTAAAATGGTCGAGTATCCTCTTCAATCTCTGTGGCATGCTCGAAGTCAATGCCCATGAATTGCTGAAGTATGTTGTAGTCGAGTACCACGGCCGAAGTCTGTTTAGACTTCTTCTGCATCTTAATAACCATAGTGTCGTCGGGGTCCATCTCCGTCATTGTCGACGGGTTGATCTTGTGAGGCGGAGTGCGCATGGTGCGGACCTCCTCCTCCCAAATAAACTTCTTGTTGCTCACATCGCCGATGTATGCCGGGTGCGACTTGAGATTGACCAAGAGCGTAGTAAGTGTCAGAGGCTTCTCATCGCCCTTCATGGCTGTAAGATAGTGCTTGTGTACGTTGGTGAGGTTCATGTACATAACCTTCTGGCCTTCGGCAATAGGCTTAACCACGCCGCCCTTAAGAGTCACCTTGTCAGGCTCATCGATGGTAAAGTCACGGCCAATCTTCAGAGTACCCTTGTCAACGAGGAAGTCCAAAGTGCCAAAGAATGTGGCGAGTTTATCGCTCTTGGCCAACATCTCGCACTGGTGCCGCACCTTCTTGACAGCAAGCTCGAAGAACTCGTCATAGCTGAATGGCAGCTTAAGGTGTGCGGCATCGTTGATGAGCAACCGGCACGTGGCAAGGAACATTGACACCGTGCCAATAATACGGCTCTGGTCGCCACTACGGCCCGACATGCCGGCAAGAGCGTCTTGCAGCTCCTTGCGCGACTGCTCCATGTACGCTATGAAGTGCGACCGGAACAGAGGGCGCAACTTCTGCACCTCGACAAGCAGATAGCTTAACCCCTCCTTCTCGTATCCCTTCAGTTCTTTGAAAATGCGCTGCGCTTCTTGGTCGCCAGAGAAGTTGTGCGCCGGAACCTCGCACAGCACGACACGGTTAGACAGGGCGTTGTCGTCGCGCTGTGGTGCCTCTTGGCCAAGAAGTATGATCGAGGCATTGACCTTAGATGTCTCGATGTCGTTGCCTGTAGCCGAGCGACGCTTCTGCTTGCCGTCGCCGTCATAGGTCACAGCCTTAAGACCTTGGAACTTCTGGTCGCTAATCTCCTCGTCGTTGTACTCCTCGAATATGCACGGAACGTCACGAAAACGCTCAAGGATAGAGAAGAAGGCAGCATCCGATATTTGGTTAAGGTTGCTCGATGGAGCAGATGGAACCTCGTATAGAGCACGAATGCTCTGTGCTATCTGCGACTTACCTGAGGAAGTCTGGCCAATGAAGAATATCGCCGTGAAGTTGCCGATTACCGGATAGAGGTCAGAACGGAACCCACATAATATAGAGTAGATGATGGCCCACTTTCCATTATCCTCGATGCGGTAGACTCTGTTCATTAGGTCAGCCCACTCAGCGAACGTGATGCGTCTCGACTCCGGCACATCGATGTAGCGCAGATGTCTGTCTTGCTCGAATATGTCAGAGTCGGAGCGGTCGTAGGCATATATCTCAGAGTAGGCTGGCGAGTAGAAGAGATCACCCCCATGCTCCACCAGTCCAAGGTTGTCTACCTTCTTGATTTCAAAATCCCCTTTTTCGTTTCGGTGGAAAATGGCGTTAGACCAGGCAAAGAAGTCCTCCTTCTGCTGTCCGAACGTGCGCAGCTGAAAACACGTCTTGAACTGGTGCGACATCCACGTCCATATCTTGTCGTAATGCTTGATGTTGCCGTTCTCGAAGTTATAGGCACCCTCATTCACCAGGGCAGCACGGAACGTCGCCATATTAGCGAACACAGACGACTTCCACTCCACATACTTAGCCTTGCGAATCTCCGGCGCCATAGAGGTTATCTTGACAATACGCTTGTTAAGCTCCGGATCTTTGTCGTAGACATGGAGCAGCGGTGTCATGAAGAAGTCGCACACACGGCCATAGCCTCCGGAATCGTTCTTGAACATATAGCATACCGGCTCATTCTTGCTTTTTGAAAGCAACGGATAGAAGCCGTACCGTGACAACATACGCTTGTACTCCTCATTATCCTCAACATAATCGGGCAGAGTGTTACCATCAACATCAGCAACATCATCGAGGTTCTCGCGCTCTGCCTCCACCTTGTTCTTCGACCGCTTTCGCGTGATGTAAGGCTTGACGATATCCTTCAGAGCCTTCTCCGAAGGGAGGTATAAGGTTTTCGACCAATCCTTCATCGAGCGGGTACGAGTCACCTCTGTTGCCTCGGCAATCATCTCGGCAATGCGGTCGAGGTATTTGTCCATAACGTTTGTTGTAGGCGATTCGTTACGAATCGTATCGCCATACAAATCGACATACCACTGAATGAAACCAACAGTACTATCGCATGTCTCCACGTCAATGTTAAACCCGGCTCTGAACAGCTGCTTGAGTGTCAGTATCTCGTCATTCTCAGTCTTGTCGTTAAGCTCTTCGTCGGGTGATGCAATCACCACCGAGTTGTCGAGCTGTCGCAATGTTTGCACATCGCTCTCCTCCGGACAACCACGGAAGAAAACAACCGGACGCTCACCTATACCCTCCTCGAACTCACGCCATGACGACGTAAGCCGTATCTTGTCGTTGTCTTTGTTGTATATCTCCTTTGCCTCCTCGATGCCACAAAAACCACTCTTAGGCTCCTCATGTCGCTTGACACCCGACATAGCCTGGCGCAACTTCGGCATGAGTTGGGCCGATGAAGTCTCAATAAGCTTGGCAAGCGACCGCATATAGTCGTTGCGCATTGACTCTTCGGAGACATGGGCAATGGCGCCGACTATGGTCTTCAGGGCAGCCTCTCGCCCAGGCTCGTCAGCTGCAGGGCGATAGAGTTTTTCGTAAAGGTAAGTGACAAACCCCATCTCCATCGACTTCATCTTCTCGCGTATCTGTCCAGTGTTGGCGCGTGCAAAGTCGTCGGGGTCTTGACCCTCAGGCAGCATGACACAACGCACATTAATGCCAGCGTCGAGCAATACCGGAATCTGAGACACGGCAGCATGTATGCCAGCCTTGTCATCATCGTAGACAAGCGTCACATTCTCGGCAAGAGAGTGTAGTCGCTTCACCTGCACGGCATCAAGAGCCGATCCGCTCTTGCATATAACATTGCGAATGCCATTTTGCGAAAATGAGATCACGTCAAACTGCCCCTCAACAAGGTAAGCCTTGCTATATTTTGCAATCTCGGTGCGAGCCTGGTACAGACCGAAGAACTCAGAACCCTTTTTGAAAACAATAGTATCTGGAGAGTTGAGGTATTTAGCCTTAGCTGTGCCTGTTATATCTCGAGCCGTGAAACCTATAACACGACCATAGCGGTCAAGGAACGGGAACGTGACGCGGTTGCGGAAATAATCCATACGCTCGCCATTGTCGCGAGTGTACACAATGCCAGCACGCTGCATAATCTCTGGCTTGTAGCGTGCAGAAAGCTCGTCATACATCTGTCGATAGCTGCCAGAAGCACCCACATGGAACTCACGGCGCGCCCAATCGTTAAGGCCACGCGATGTGATATAGCGGTCGGCTTCGTTGCCGACATGCTCCTCGAGCCACTTCTGAGCAGCACCGAGCACAATCATCACCTCCTCGCGCTCACGGTCACGGGCAACTTCTTCAGGAGTCTTCTCCTCAACCTTAATATCTATATGGTATTGTTTGGCAAGCATCATGGCCGCCTCCGGGTAGCTTATGCCCTCAATCTTATGCACAAACCAAATAACATTGCCGTGCTCGCCACAGCCGAAGCACTTGTATATGCGCTTTGCCGGCGACACGCACATCGAGGCTGTCGCCTCGTCATGGAACGGGCAACAGCCAAAGAAGTTGGAACCGCTCTTGCGCAGCGTCACGTAGCTCTTGATGACATCTACAATATTGGCAGCGTCAAGGATGCGGTTTATGTCAGTATCAGAAATTCTCATGTCAGATATAATATAGTGTGTAGCGTCAGTTGTCGTTGAATAGGTCGAGCTGTCGGTTGAACATAAACTTCATCAGCTCGTCTCGCGTGAAGTTAAGGTGTCTGGCCACAGCCTCCATTTCCTTAGAAGTAGCTTGTCGATAGCCTTGCCAAATTTGTTGAAAGCGCACCTGGTTAATGCCCACACCTCGGTAGAAATCTCTAGTAGGATGGAAGTAGGCAGTATCGATCTTAACAGCAACAAGCTCGCGCATAAGGTTGCGCTTAACTTGTTGGTGCCTGGCAATGCCGTGTCGCAGCATATAGAGCTGCACCGACAACTCCGAGCGTGCGAGCTTCGCAGCCATGTCTTTAATAGAAATCTTAGTGGCGTTGGCTCTGATGAACTCTACCTCCTTGGCAGACCAGCGCCGTTTGGTGTCAGTTTTGCTCATCGATGATAGAGTTTAGCAGTTGATATTTCTCCAGCGTCATCCAGTGCTGGTGTGTGGCGAGGATAAACTGGCGCATCTGTCGCTTTAGGTCGTCGGTAATATCACGATAATGTGTAGACCCAGTTATCATCAAACAGGTCTCAACAATGTCTACAATCTTGCGCATATTTGTGGCCGTATCGTCAAGAATGAGTATTGTCAAGTCGTCATCTGCCTCATAAGACAATACTCCCTCCAAACCTTTTTTCTTCAGAAATCTATCTAACACATCGACAAAACCCAGTTTGCAACTCGGGAATGGGCACGCCACATAAGTAATAGTCTTTTCGCCTTCATCCTCGCGCGAGACCACTACATACATATCGCAACGCTTTATCATAACGCCCGTATATTGTTTGTATACGTCATTCATCTGCTCCATATTTATAGCATTTTTTATGTATTTGGTATTGGTTATCAATATCGTATACTCCAAATATCTCGTACACTTACTCCATATTTCGAGAACACTTTTTCGATTCTTTCCTTCAAAAAAGCGGGAATATTTGGATAATCCTTTCGCTTTCTATAGAACTCAGTATCGAATTTTATGCCCATAACCTCCTTTAATTCCGCCTTAACTGCGGGAACATCAGAAGATTTGAGTGTATCGAATCCCGGTCTAAAAGAATAATGAACTTTTCCTATTGCCATGTGAAATATTTTTATTATATTTGAAAAAGAAATTATATATATCTCGTACAAAGATACTATATATCTATCGTACATAATCAAACCGTTCTAAAAATGTATCGTAATTAAACAATAATTAACAATATGGCAGAAAAATCAGAGTATCAACTTAGGATAAGCAAGGCGATTGAGGAACTATCAATCACTGGCAGGCAGTTCTGTCTACAATGCGGAC
>USCM01000060.1 GCA_900553155.1 uncultured Prevotella sp.
CTTTGTTATATGCGAGAATGTCAAGGGGCTACGCACAATGCTTGGTGGCAAGGTAGAGCAGAAGATTCTTGCAGATTTTCAAAGTATAGGTTATCAGATGAATGTGGAAACACTTTGCGCTGCGGATTATTATACTCCGCAGAAACGCGAACGTGTGATATTTATAGGTAACAGAATAGGTGTGAAAAACTTACACCCGGCTCCGTTGCTTGCCCCGAAGGACTATGTAACAACAGGCGAGGCTATTGCCGATTTGATGAATCATCCAGCCGACTCGGCGTTTAATCATGAACCTACACGTCATCGTCCGGATATGGCACAGCGGATTATGGACACACCAGAAGGAAAGAGTCTGTACAAAGGCTATAGTGACGCGTGGAAAAAATGTCCTTGGAATGAGCCATCGTGTACAATAAAGGAAAATCACGGAGGTGTCAACCTACATCCTAAATTGCCACGTGTACTTACTGCACGCGAGATGGCAAGGCTACAATCTTTTCCTGACAACTTTATTTTTGAAGGCAAGAAGAATAAACAGCTTGTACAAATAGGCAATGCGGTACCTCCTCTACTCGGTAAAGCTATAGGATTGGCTATACGAAAGGCTAAAGGCGAGTTGGATTAATAGCTATGTACAGCAAGTTAAAAAGTGCATGAATATAAATATTGCGGTTGCTTTTCCATAATTTTGCATACTGGAAAAACAACCGCAATTTATTATGTATATAGAAAACATCGATATTGACGAACAACTTGCCATACTATGGAGCAAAGTCTACGCTTCTATCATATATATTATAGACAATCATTTTGGACGTGAACAAAAGGTTGTTCTTACATGCAACGATTCGGCAGATGCGATAGTTGTCACTTACGACGGGGTTATAAAGCTACTCAGTAAAGATGGCTTTTTAGAGGATGCCGAACAGTTTGACGACTATGTTTTGTACGATGTCTATAGAGAATTAATGTGATAGTTTAGTGACAGGTGTCCCTCCCACACTGCAACCTAGCACTTCTGTATCTCTCTATCTATCAACGCTATACACCGTTGATAGGAAGAAAAAGTGAGAGAATGAGGGGTTGAAAAAGAAAAAGACATAGTAATATCCTTCTGTCTGAAGTTTATACCCACTGTTCAATAAAGGTTTGTGTAGTATAAAATATCTTAATAACCCACTTTATTTACAATGTTTATTTGGTTATATGTGTTGAAAAGTGTAGCTTTGCTGTGATATTACGTGTCAGAAAGTGTAAACTTTTGCTATGATCAAGTGTCGAAAAGTGTAGTAAATAGACGGTTTTATGTGTCTAAAAGTGTAATAAGATGAAGAGAAAAATATATACTCAGCTTGTTGAATGGAAGAATCAAGAACATTATAAGCCATTGATATTAAACGGAGTAAGGCAATGTGGAAAGACTTATATACTAAAGGAATTCGGTCGCAAAGAGTTTGATAATCTTGCTTATGTCAGTTGTGATAGAAATGAGAACTTGTATGCTATATATGCAGGCGACTTTGATACAGCAAGAATTATTCGTGGATTAAGTGCTTTGACCGGAGTGGATATCATTCCAGGCAAGACCCTTATATTCTTGGATGAGGTGCAAGCGTTTCCCAAAGCTTTGGAAGCCTTGAAGTATTTCTGTGAAGATGCTCCAGAGTATCATATTGTGGTGGCTGGTTCGCTATTGGGTGTTGCCTTGCATACTGGTGTTTCTTTTCCTGTAGGTAAGGTGCAAACAATGCGCCTGTTTCCGATGGACTTTGAAGAATTTCTTATGGCAATGGGCGAAAACCAACTGCTCAAGTTGATGCATAGCAAAGATTATGAGCTGATGAATGCGTTTCACGAGAAATTAAAAGACTATTTGCGTCAATACTATTATGTGGGTGGAATGCCTGAAGTTGTGAAGACGTATGTGGAAAACAAATTGCTGAATCAAGTGCGCACTATTCAGAACGAGATACTTTCCAATTATGCCAGTGACTTTTCAAAGCATGCTCCAACACAGGAGGTGCCTCGCATAGATATGGTATGGCGGTCTATATTGGGGCAACTCTCTAAAGAAAATAAGAAATTTGTCTATGGTGTATTGAAGAAAGGTGGCAGAGCCAAAGAGTTTGAATTGGCAATACAATGGTTGGTGGATGCCGGTTTGGTGTATAAGATAACTAAGGTGACAAAGCCAGAGTTGCCCTTGAAGTTTTATGAAGACTTGTCGGCATTCAAGCTATATCTATGCGATTGTGGACTGATGGGGGCAATGGCAGATACCGCTGCAAAGGATGTGTTGCTTGGCGATAATGTATTTACGGAATATAAGGGAGCGTTCACTGAACAATATGTTCTTCAACAGTTGCTTGCATCAGGTTTTACCAATATTTATTATTATAGTTCCGAAACATCTCGTATGGAGATGGATTTCCTCGTTCAGCGTAATGGCATCCTATTGCCTATAGAGGTAAAGGGCGGTACAAGCATCAAGGCAACCTCGTTGCATAATTACCTTATGGAGCATCCGGATATATCTGCCATACGCTATTCCATGTTGCCATACCGTCAACAAGATAACATCACCAATATGCCACTATACGGAGTATTTCTGTGATAAGACAACTATTAAAGAATTTGCAGTGCAATGGCGGCGCAGGCTTCTGCGTCAGCCAAGGCATGGTGATGGTTGGTTAAGTCGTATCCGCAACGTGCGGCGATAACGTTAAGTGTGTGCTGGCCTTTGGGCCATACCCGGCGTGAGGCTATGCAGGTGCAGTAGAAGGGGTAGTCGGGATAGTCCATCTGATATACACGGAAGACTGCCTTCAGACAACTCTCGTCGAACGCCTTGTTGTGGGCAACGAGTGGCAGGCCGGCTATCTTATGCTCTACCTGCTTCCATACCTCGGGAAAGATGGGTGCGTCCTCGGTATCGGCGGCGCATAGACCATGCACCTGGCTGCACCAGTAGTTGTAATACTCGGGTTCGGGCTTAATGAGCGAGTAGAACTTGTCCACTATCTCGCCTCCACGAACTATGACGATGCCAACAGAGCATACTGATGAACGCTCGTTGTTGGCTGTTTCAAAATCGATTGCGGCAAAGTCTTTCATTGTTGCGTTTGTTTAATAAAACCTTTTGCATGTTATCATAGTGGTGTGTTAATCCTGTTTACTATTGCAAAAGTATGATATTTAATTAAAATTAGCAAATAATTTGATAGTTTTATTATTGTTATTCAATAAACGTCTACTTTTTGTAAACGAACAGGCAGCGTGTTGCATAAGCGTAACAATATATATACAGCTCCAAAATAATATAGCAACAGATTTCTTACTATCAGAAATTTGCTGTACCTTTGTCTTTAAATTGGCTACGTGTGCTTTTAATGTATGCCTTCAATTAAGCAATAATATAAACAATAACAATAAACATAACAACTATGAGCAAGTTCAACAGAATTCTTCTCAAGCTCAGCGGCGAGAGCCTTATGGGCAAGCAGAGCTTCGGTATCGACCCGGTGCGTCTGGGCGAGTATGCACAGCAGATTAAGGAAGTGCACGAGATGGGTGTGCAGATAGGCATCGTTATCGGTGGCGGCAACATCTTCCGCGGACTGAGCGGAGCGTCTAAGGGGTTCGACCGTGTAAAGGGCGACCAGATGGGTATGTGCGCTACAGTGATCAACTCGCTTGCTCTTAGCTCTGCCCTCGGTGCCCTTGGCGTTAAGACCAAGGTGCTTACAGCTATCCGTATGGAGCCTATCGGCGAGTTCTACTCTAAGTGGAAGGCTATCGAGGCTATGGAGGCAGGTTATGTGTGCATCTTCTCGGCAGGTACAGGTTCGCCTTACTTCACTACCGATACCGGCTCGTCATTGCGCGGCATCGAGATTGAGGCAGACGTTATGCTCAAGGGTACACGTGTTGACGGCATCTACACAGCCGACCCAGAGAAGGACCCAACAGCAACCAAGTTTACCGACATAACATACGACGAGATTTACACTCGTGGCTTAAAGGTGATGGACCTCACAGCAACAACAATGTGCAAGGAGAACAACTTGCCTATCTACGTGTTCAATATGGACATCGTGGGCAACCTTAAGAAGGTGATGGACGGTGAGCCTATCGGCACATTGGTACACAACTAATTGTAAACATATTAAATAATACAGCACGGCTTCGTGCCGTGCTGTTTATGTATAATGATATATTGTTCTTGAAAATGAAACATTCTTTACGCAGTATTTCTTTAACATTGGCTTTCTTTGTCTTTGGCTCGGCTTTTGCACAGGGTCCCAATGGCAGCGGCACCTACTATCAGGCTGCCGACGGCAAGAAAGGAAAGGCGCTTAAGACAGCGCTGTTTAAAATCATACAGAACCCTAAGGTAGCTTCGTACAAAGGTCTTCAGGAGTGCTATAAAACTACCGACCGCCGCGAAGACGGTAAGGTGTGGGATATGTACTCGTGTACAACCAACTATAACTTCAGCCAGTGTACGGGCAGTTATTCTAAGGAGGGCGACATGTTCAACCGTGAGCACTCGTTCCCAAAGAGCTGGTTTAAAGAGGGAAAGCCTATGTATTCGGACATCGTGCACGTTGTGCCGTGCGACGGATATGTGAACAACCGCCGTGGACACGAGCCTTTCGGCGAGACCGACGGCGATGTGTATAAGTCGAACAAGGGCTTTAGCAAGCTCGGCGCATCTAAGACGCCTGGCTATTCGGGTAAGGTGTTTGAGCCTAACGATATCTATAAGGGCGACTTTGCGCGTATCTACCTCTATATGGCAACGTGCTATGAGGACCGCATCTCGTCTTGGAGCAGTCCGATGCTTGCTGGCAACAGCTATCCGGCATATAAGGATTGGGTTATAAAGATGTTCTTGAGGTGGACTGCCAACGACCCCGTAAGCGAGAAGGAGATAAACCGCAACAACGCTGCCTATGGTATACAGAAGAACCGCAATCCCTTTGTCGACTATCCGGGATTGGAGCAGTATATCTGGGGCGACAAGCAGGACGTGCCTTTCAGCTACGACAACTACGACAAGCCAACCGGCATATACGACATCCCGACAGTTGAGGCTCCGCGCATTGTGCGTGTATACACCATCAGCGGCACCATGGTTCGCACTGCCGACAGCGAGGCAAATGCCCTCGACGGCCTTGCCAAGGGTATGTACATTGTCAATGGCAAGAAGTATGTGGTGAACTAATGTAAATAATATGTGGTGAACTAATGTAATAAAAGAAAAGGCGTGCAACTCCTTGGAGCTGCACGCCTTTTCTTTTACTTGTTCTTCTCGTAATATCCAATGGCAGCCTTGATGTTCTTCTGTACTGCCTTTGTGCTGAATGTGGCGCCGGTGCAACCGTCTACCTCGGTGCGCTCGGCAAGTTTCTTAGCCTTTGATATCTTGAGGTTGTTGTACAGTGGCAGCAGAAACTGCTTGACACGGGCGAAGTAAGGCACCGTTTCCTCGTTCTTAAGAGCCACCACCTTCACTACCTTCCCGTTCTTGATGTGCACCTCTACAGGTGTGCCCTTGCGATAGCCGCGAGCCTTGCATATAGTGTTGGTGCGAACAATGTAGGTTCCGTCGGCATGTCGTGTCATCACATTGTCGGCATGTACGGCGATGGTTGCGAGGAGCAGCAATAGTGTTGCTGCCCCTCTTGATACGTACTTATGTATTGAAAAGATAGTCGTTGTCATTCTTTTACTTTGTTTTTAGGGTTATTTCATCGTTACCTGTATACGGTTGCCCGGTGCTGTGAGCTGCTTGCAGAAGTGGCGTATATCATCTGTGGTAAGGCTGTCCACCTTCTTAAGATAGTCCTTGTCGAAGTCGATGCCATCTCTCAGCTCGTGATAGCGCACGTATTCCCACCATCCGTTGGTTAGCACGGCGCGGTGGTAGTTCTTGCGCTCATACTCCTTTATCGTCTCTAATTGTTCCTCGCTTGGGCCCTCTGCAGCCATCAGTTGCAGCTGTTGGTCGATAATGGGCAGCAGTTCGTCGTACTTGTTGGGGTCGCAACGGAAGCTTATCGTCATCGAACAACCGTCTGTGGGATACTTCCAGAACTGTCCGTCCACGCTCACACCGTATGTTCCGCCCTTCTCCTCGCGCACTTTTTCGGTGTATACGCTACGCATTATCTGAGCCAGAACGTCGAGTTTGAGGTCGGTGTCGGCAGTGTAGGCTATCGGTGCCGAGTAGACAATGTTGGTCTGTGCCGACGGTGTAGCCTTCTGTTTGCTGAACACCTTGGTCACCTGTCCGGGCTGAATGTCGAGGAGGTAGGGTCCAGGCTTGCAGTCGCGGTTGCTGTTCTTCTTGCCCGGCAAGCTTGCCACGTACTGGCAAAGCAGCTCCTCGAAGTCGTCCTCACGAATGTCGCCCGTAACGATAAGGTTCATACCGGCAAGATTGCTGAATCGCTCGTGGTAGATTTGGTACATACGTTCGAAGTCTACCTCGTTCAGGCGGTCGGCTGTCAGAGGCTGTGTGCGCTTGCGTTGACCGTATACGGCTACGCGCAGCGAGTCGTTGTAGGTAACGTTAGGGCTTGCGTTGCGGTTGCGCAGCATCGACTGCTGCTTGGCTATCATATTCTGGAATATAGCCTTGTCCTTGCGCGGATTGGTGAGGTAGAGGTACATTATCTGCAACCATGTCTTAAAGTCGGATGCTACGCACACTCCCCTTACACCCTCTTCTTCGGCATCGATGTACGGCACCACACGCAATGCCTTGCCACGGCGTTTCTTTTCGAGAGTAAGGAAGTCGAAGTCGGCAGCACCACTCTCCTTAACCACACTGCCGAGGAACTGCAGGGTAGGAGCGTCAGAGTCGGGATAGAGCGAGCGTCCGCCCATACGGAACATGTTAATGGTAAGGCGGTTAGGCTCGATGTCCGACTGTCGTGCGCTCACCTTGATGCCGTTTGACAGTACATATTCGGTGTAGCCATTGGCTGCAACATGCTTCGACAGAATCTTGCCCTTCTTTGGCAGCTTCTTCATGAAGGTTGGGTCAACCTGCTTGGCAGTGTTGTCGTTGGTGTATTCCTGTTGCTGAGCGTGCTCTATCCATGCCTTAAACTCGTTGGCAGACGGCATGGTGTATGGCTTGCCGTCGTACTGGGTAGGACCGAAGACGATGCACACCTGATTCTGGTTGTCCACCATCTCCCTCATCGTCTGGTTGATGTCGTCGAGTGTAACGGTAGCGGAGAATTCAGCCTCAAGTGCCGCCTCGTATTCGATGTTCATGCAAGGCTCGTCGCTGCAGAAGTTGGACACCATGCTCTTGGCATATTCGGCATTGCGTGTCGTGTTCTTGTTGTCCAAGCGGTGCTCTATGCTTACGGTGTGCTGCACCTTTGCATGCTCAAGCTCGGCGGCGGTAAATCCGTAGCGTCTTGCCTTCTCCACAATCTCGATGGCAGCGTCTATGCCAGCCTGCGGATTGTTGGGCATCAGTCCGATGTTAAGTGAAAAGGCGTCCTTCTCGGTTGTTACGTAGTAGCTTCCGGCTCGACAACTTGCCGACATAACCCTCGGCTGTGCCTCGTGCGATAGCTGTGCCAAGCGCTGGCGCAGTATGAACATGGCAAGCTTCGACTTGTAGCTGCCCAGAAAAGCCTCTCGTGTTGCTCTCGTCTCGCGTGGTTCGGCGTCGTGCTTCATATAGAGCGAGAGGTTAAGTGTGGGCTGCTCCTTGTCGGCTTGGGTGTATACTATCATCTCCTTGTTGTCGGGCACGCTGTAGTAGGTGCGCTGTGGCGCATTGGCAGGTACGGTGTCGGCACCGAAGAGAGTCTTAATTTTGGCTTCAATGTCGTCTACATTGATGTCGCCCACAACGATGATGCCCTGCAGGTCGGGACGATACCACTTGTGGTAATAGTCGCGCAGCGTGTCGTAGTGGAATGTGTCCACCACCTGGATATTACCCATAGGCAGACAGTCGGCATACTTTGATCCGGCGTATATCACCGGCATGGCGTTCTCCATCATACGCTGCGATGCCATACGCGAGCGTCGTGTGCGCCACTCCTCGCGTATAACGCCGCGCTCTTGGTCTATCTCGTTGTCCTTAAGCAGTAGCGAGCCAGCCCAGTCGTGCAGTATGATGAGGCAGGTGTCGGTTACGCCAACCTTGTCAACAGGAGCGTTGGATATGTTGTACACCGTTTGGTCGATGGAGGTGTAGGCATTGAGGTCGGCGCCAAACTTGATGCCGTTGCGCTCGCACCAGTTGCGTACAGAGCGCTCGCCGCCATTGCCGTCAGGAAAGTTGCGTGTACCGTTGAACGCCATGTGCTCAAGGAAGTGAGCCAGTCCGCGCTGCTCGGGTTGCTCGAGTATGGAGCCTACACGCTGTGCAATGTAGAAGTCGGCTTGCCCAGGAGTTTGGTCGTTGTGGCGTATGTAGTAGGTAAGCCCGTTGGCGAGCTTACCTTTGCGTATGCAACTGTCGAGAGGCAACGTCTGTGCCGACACCGCCATGCAGCTGCCAAGGCACATCAGAAGAGAGAAGATTCGTCTTTGTTTCATATAAAGAGATTAAGTGTTAAAGTTGGGAACTAATATTTATGTCTCAACTGTTATTTATTACTCGGCTATCTCAATGCCACTGACAGTGTACTTCTTGTTGTTCTTTACAATAACAATCTGTCCGTTTCTCAAGAATACGCCGTTGGCTTTGTTGCAGCTGTTGACATTAGTGTTGCTTATGCCTGTTTCTGTGGCAGGGTCGAGAGGCAGCGCCTTAAGACCGGCACCAATAATGTTGCCCTTGCCAAGAGCGATGGTGGTGTTGCCGCGAAGGTTGCCAATAAACTCGGTAGTGCCAGTTGATGTAACCTCGCCATTGTTTGTGCACGATTCTACAGACACCAGTCCCTCGGCACGTGCTGAGTTGGCTGCTATGCCGGCAACGTACAGGTCTTGTCCGCTAACCGAGCCATCGTTACGACAACTCTTTATGGCAGTGGCAGCCTCGTCGCCCTTCATCACGTTGCCAACGATGCCGCCGACATTCTTCACGCCGCTTATCGCGCCTCTGTTGTAACAGCTTTCGATGTCTACAGCGTTGGTGGCGCAGCTTACGATGCCTGCTGTGTACTGCTTCGACTTGGCTGTACCCTGTGTGTCGTCTACATTGCCGTTGTTGTTGCAATCCTTTACGGCACCCGAGTAAGAGCCGGCAATACCAGCCGAGCCTACG
>USCM01000061.1 GCA_900553155.1 uncultured Prevotella sp.
GCGACCTCACGCCCCCCAGACGCGTGCGCTAACCAACTGCGCTACATCCCGTGCTCCTTAAAAGCGAGTGCAAAGATACTTACTTATTGTGAAACAGCCAAATTTATTGGCAACTTTTTAACGTACGTGGATTTATTTTTTTATCTTTGCATTGTCGTTAGACATATACATAATAAGTAATCCAAAACTTAGCTTATGCAATATATACTTAACCCACCGTCATCGCTAAATGCCGTCATCAAGTTGCCGTCGTCTAAGAGCATCAGCAACCGTGCCCTGATAATACATGCCCTGTCTAAGGGCAATCTGCTGCCAGAGAACCTTTCGGTATGCGACGACACCGAGGTTATAGTCAATGCCCTGATGTACAACCCCGACGTTATCGACATCAAGGCAGCCGGAACGGCTATGCGATTTATGACTGCTTACCTCTCGGTTACGCCAGGCGAGCACGTCATTACAGGTACCGAGCGCATGAAGCAGCGCCCAATACGCATCCTTGTCGACGCCCTGCGATATATCGGAGCCGACATCGAATATGTGGGCGAGGAGGGATTTCCGCCTCTGCGCATAAAGGGACGTCCGCTCGACGGCGGCTATATGGAGGTGCCAGCCAACATCAGCTCGCAGTATATCTCGGCTCTGTTGATGATTGGACCGGTGCTCAAGAATGGTTTGGAGCTTAAGATGACGGGTGATATAGCTTCCCGTCCATACATCGACCTCACGCTTTGGATGATGCGCGAGTTTGGTGCCGATGCCGATTGGAGCGACGTCGACACCGTTAAGGTCAACCCCAAGCCATACCAGCAGCATAAGTATCTTATAGAGAACGACTGGAGTGCGTCGTCTTATTGGTATGAGATGATGGCTCTGCTGGGCGACACCGATTCGTCGGTATCGTTGCTCGGACTTTTCGATGCGTCAAAGCAAGGCGACTCTATCGTTAAGTATATATTCTCGTTGATTGGTGTTAAGACCCGATTTGTCAATGAGGACGAACAGGATTCAGGCTCGGTTGTAAAGCTTAAGACGCAGCCATGTCTGTTGCCACGACTCGACTACGACTTTGTTGCGGCTCCCGACTTGGCTCAAACCATTGTCGTAACGTGCGCATTGATGGACATACCGTTCCGGTTTACAGGCTTGGCAAGCCTTAAGATAAAGGAAACCGACCGCATCGAGGCTCTTAAGCGCGAGCTCCAGAAGCTTGGCTACGTCTTGCGCGACGAGAACAACGACACCCTTATATGGGACGGCACACGCTGCGAGCCAAGCCTCGAGCCTATCGATACATACGAAGACCACCGCATGGCTATGGCTTTTGCGCCGGCTGCCATCAAGTTTCCGGGGCTTCGCATCAACAATCCGCAGGTCGTAACAAAGTCGTATCCGCAGTATTGGGACGACCTAGAGAAGGCGGGATGGACCATTGAAAAGGTAAAGTAAAAAACAAGTATAAATGCTTATTCTGATATTATCAATAGTAGCCCTCGGCATCTTTGCAGCCCTCTACTCGCGGCTGTCGAGCCGAGGCAACCACGACGACGAGCCTATAAAGGTGGCGCAGACATGTGCCACCTGCGACGGCACACCCACCACCAAGTGCGAGCAAGACTGCATGATGGAGGCTTCTACCAAGCCAATAGAGTATTATGACGACGAAGAACTCGACACCTTCATAGGCCGACCAGCCGATAGCTATACCGACGACGAGGCAGAGCAGTTCTCCGACGTGCTCTACACCATGCGTCAGGACGAGGTGGCTGCGTGGTGCCGAAGCCTCAATCTGCGTGGCATACAGCTGCCCAACCAGATTAAGGACGAGGTTGTGATGATGATATCAGACAACTGATAGTTGCTTACCGAAGACATTTAGATGTGAAAAGAATAGAATCCCGACATATTATCCCGCTTCTTATCGCTGCCATTATTGTAGCAGCGACGGGATGTTCTACGCAGAAAAACACCGCCAAGACACGTTTTTGGCACAGCTTCAAGGCTCGATACAACACCTATTATAATGGCTCGCTTGCCTATATCGACGGCTCGTTGGAGAAGGAGAATGGCAATAAGGACAACTTCACCGAGATGTTGCCCCTATACACCGTCAGCAACAAGCAGAGCCGCGAGTTGGGCAAGGCCAACTTCGACCGAGCCATAGAGAAGTGTCAGAAGACCATAAAGCTGCACAGCATAAAGCGTCGTCCCGAGTGGACCAAGAACCGACGCAAGACCGAGAAGGACATCGAGTGGTTGTCGCGCCGCGAGTACAACCCCTTCCTTTGGCGTGCCTGGCTGCTTATGGGTCGTTCGCAGTTTTACAAGGGAGCCTTCGACGAGGCTGCGTCTACCTTTGCCTATATGGGCCGTCTGTACCAAACGCAGCCTGCCATATACGCCAAGTCGCGTGCATGGCTTGCCAAGAGCTACATAGAAGAGGGCTGGCTGTACGATGCCGAGGACGTGATACGTGGCATGGAGCGCGACTCCATACACTGGTCGGCACGCAAGGAGTGGGATTATACCT
This sequence comes from uncultured Prevotella sp., assembly GCA_900553155.1. Classification (GTDB taxonomy): domain Bacteria; phylum Bacteroidota; class Bacteroidia; order Bacteroidales; family Bacteroidaceae; genus Prevotella. The sequence goes on from USCM01000061.1 coordinate 2,531, forward strand.
ATGCCGACTACTACATACACACGGGCGATTATGCCAAGGCGGTGCCTTATCTGCGCCGTGTCATCAAGCACGAGATGCGTCGCAAGCAGCGCGCCAGAGAGTGGTATCTTATGGGACAGCTGCAAGCCGCACTTGGCAACAAAGCCGAAGCGCTTAAAGCCTACAAGAAGGTGGTGCGTCAAAATCCGCCTTACGAGATTGAGTTTAACGCCCGCATAGCCATGACCGAGGTGTTGTCGGGTGCCCAATCGAAGAAGATGATAGGTCGACTGAAGCGTATGGCGGCATCCGACAAGAACAAGGACTATCTCGACCAGGTGTACTATGCGCTTGGCAATATCTATATGGCGCGTCAAGACACAGCCAATGCCATATCTTCCTACGAGCGCGGAGCAGCCAAGGCTACCCGTTCGGGTATAGAGAAGGGTGTGTTGATGCTGCGTCTCGGCGACATCTATTGGGATATGGAGCGCTATGGCGACGCCCAGCGTTGCTACGGCGAGGTTATCGGCATGCTCGACAAGGAGCGCAAGGACTACGAGCAGCTGTCTGAGCGCTCAAAGGTTCTCGACCAGCTTGTGCCTTATACCGATGCCGTTCAGCTGCAAGACTCGCTGCAAGAGCTTGCCCGCATGCCCGAGGCAGAGCGCAATGCCGCCATCGACCGCACCATTGCCGAGCTTAAGCGCAAGGAGCGCGAGGAGCGACGCAAGCAACAGGAGGAGGACGCACAGCAGACTATAAGCCAGAACAGCGGCAACAACGCTACCCAGAACAATCGTCCCAACGCCGCACAGCAGAATCAGCAGAACGCCAACGCTCTGTGGTACTTCTACAATCCGATGGCTGTTAGCCAGGGAAAGGCTGCCTTCGAGAAGCTTTGGGGCAAGCGCGAGAATGCCGACAACTGGCAGCGCATAAACAAGACGGTGGTGGCTACGATGCAAGACGAACCTGAGATGTCGCAAGAACAGCTCGACTCTATTGCCCATGCTGAGGCTGTTGCCGACTCGCTTGCACAGATTGCGGATAGCGCGCAGAACGATCCGCACCGCCGCGAGTATTATCTTGCACAGATACCGTTCACCAAGGAGCAGGTCGACGCAAGCAACAAGGTTATCGAGGACGGATTGTTCAACTCTGGAGTGATATTCAAGGACAAGCTCGACAACCTGCCTTTGGCAGAGAAGCAGCTCACACGTCTTGTGTCGGCGTATACCGATTACGAGCGTCTTGCCGATGCCTATTATCACCTCTACCTACTGTATATGCGCAAGGGCGATGCCCCCACAGCCGATACCTACGTGGCACGGCTTAAGAAGGAGTACCCCGAAAACGAGTGGACCATACTGCTTTCCGACCCCCACTTTGTGGAGAACGCACGCTTCGGAGCCGCCGTTGAAGACTCGCTTTATGCCTCTACCTACGACGCTTTCAAGGCGGCACGATATAAAGAGGTGGCAGCCAACGTTAAGGTATCTACCCAACGCTTCCCTCTCGGAGCCAACCGCGACAAGTTTGTCTTCATTGGCGGACTTGGCAAGCTCAACGAGGGCGATGCCGACGGATGCCTAAAGGATATGAAGACCGTTGTCGAGAAGTATCCGCAGAGTGGCGTGGCTACAATGGCGGGTATGATAGTCAAGGGAGTGGGCGAGGGCAGAAGGCTCCGTGGAGGCCAGTTCGACCTTGCCGGAGTGTGGGACCGCCGCACCGTTGTGCTACGCGACAGCGACTCTACCGCCGTTCGCCAGTTGTCCGACGACCGCAACGCCGCCTTTGTGTACACCATTGTATATCGTCCCGACTCGGTAGACGAGAACAAGTTGCTCTTCGAGTTGGCTCGATACAACTTCACAAGTTATATGGTGCGCAATTTCGAGATAGGTGTTGAGGATGCCGACGGACTGCATCGTATGACCATTAGTGGATTCCGCAACTATGACGAGGCATTGCAGTATGCGCGTCAGCTGCACGCCCAGACGTCCGTGGCAAGGCTCATTGGCAACAACCGCACATACGTGATAAGCGAGCCCAACCTCCCGTTGCTCGGCCGCCAGTATAGCTATACCGACTACGAGAAGTTCTATGCCAAGCACTTCGCTCCGCTTAAGACAAGCACAGAGCCGCTGCTTACAGAGCCCGACTTCATTGCGCCTGCCAAGCCTAAGAACGAGGACGAGCCACAGGACGACTTCGACACACCGTCTGCCGATACTCCGAACAATACCAACGTAATGCTCGAAGACACCCCGGCAGATACCAACAACACTGGCAACACCGTCATTATGGAGGATAAGGTAGCCCCGGCAAATGCAGGCAATACCGAGACAATAATAGAGGATAAGCCGCAACAGGAGACTGGCAACCAAACCGTCATAACCGATTTGGAGCCAGAGGCAAAGCCTAAACCAGCGGTTAAGCCCGAGCCAAAGCCCGAGGAGAAACCTTCGGCACGAAAGATTGAGGACGAGTTCTACTTCGGCGATGCGCCTGCCCCGTCGCAGCCAGCCACCAAGAAGGCTCAGCCAACGGCAAAGGACAAACAGAAGGACAACGACTTTGATACCGACGAGTATTACGATCTCGAAGGATTTTGATGTAAAGTGAACGAGTAGACGAGCCAACTCGTCAACTCGTCAACTTGTCAACTATAAAAAAACATACTTATGACAACAGGATATTTGCTTTGGTGCGACGACGAGATAGAACTCCTTCGCGCCCACATCATATTTTTGCAGAAGAAAGGCTACGAGGTAGTGACGGTAAGCAATGGCACCGACGCCATAGAGCAATGCCGTCAGCACACCTTCGACCTCGTGCTGCTCGACGAGATGATGCCCGGCCTTACGGGTCTTGAGACGCTGCAACAGATTAAGGAGATACAGCCCGCCACGCCCGTCGTAATGGTTACGAAGAGCGAGGAGGAGAACATTATGGATCAGGCTATAGGCTCAAAGATAGCCGATTACCTTATCAAGCCGGTCAACCCCAGCCAGATATTGCTCACGCTCAAGAAGAACATACACAAGAAGCAGATTGTTACGGAGGTTACGCAGTCGGGCTATCAGCAAAACTTCCAGAACATCGCCATGCAGATAATGGACAGCCAGTCGGCCGACGACTGGAAGGAAGTGTATCGCCGACTGGTACACTGGGAGCTCGAGCTAAGCTCCACCGACTCCAACATGACGGAGATGCTTGAGATGCAGAAGGAAGAGGCCAACAACGGATTTGCCAAGTTTATACGCCGCAACTATATGAACTGGGTTAAGCCCGGAGCCACCGAGCGTCCGCTGATGAGTCCCGACATCTTCAAGCGCAAGGTGTTTCCGCTGCTCAACGACAAGCAGAAGGTATTTCTCATCGTTATCGACAACTTCCGCTACGACCAGTGGCGAGTGTTGTCGCAGGAGATAGGCGATATGTTCGACATCGACGAGGATATGTATATGAGCATCCTGCCCACCGCCACCCAGTATGCCCGCAACGCCATCTTCTCCGGCCTTATGCCCCAACAGATAGAGAAGATGTTTCCAGAGCTGTGGGTAGACGAGGACGAGGAGGAGGGCAAGAACCTCAACGAGGAGCCGCTTGTGCGCACGCAGATAGAGCGTTATCGCCGTCACGACACCTTCTCCTACCACAAGGTGAACGACTCGGTGGGTGCCGACCGACTGCTTGAGCGCCTTAACGACCTTATGAAGAACGACCTTAATGTTGTCGTTGTCAACTTCATAGATATGCTGTCGCATGCCCGCACCGAGTCGAAGATGGTTCGCGAGCTCGCCAACAACGAGTCGGCTTATCGTTCCATAACCCTCTCGTGGTTCCGCCACTCGGTTATGGCCGACCTGCTCAAAGCTCTCGCGCAGAAGGATTGCAAGATTATTCTCACCACCGACCACGGCTCGATACGAGCCTCAAAGCCGGTGAAGATTATCGGCGACCGCAACACCAACACCAACCTGCGCTACAAGTTGGGCAAGAACCTCAACTGCCAGTCGAAGGACGTGTTTGTAATAAAGAATCCGCACGAGGCACAGTTGCCTGCCCCCAACATCTCCACCTCGTACGTGTTTGCCACGGGCAGCACCTTCTTTGCCTACCCCAACAACTACAACTACTACGTGTCCTACTACAAAGACACGTTCCAGCATGGCGGCATATCAATGGAGGAAATGCTCATACCATTGATTACGCTTAGCTCGAGGAAGAAGTAGCTAAATATCAACAATATAAACAACAATATAACAATGGAAATCAAAATCAATTCTTTGGCAGACATCAACGAGGCTGCCAAGCAATTCATTGAGAATATGGGCGACAGCAAGGTGTTCGCCTTTTATGGAAAGATGGGTGCTGGTAAGACAACATTCATTAAGGCTATATGCGAGGAGCTTGGTGTAGACGACGTCATTACATCGCCTACATTCGCTATCGTCAACGAGTATCAGAGCGCAACAACGGGCGACTCTATATACCACTTCGACTTCTATCGCATCAAGAAACTTGAGGAAGTGTACGACATGGGCTACGAAGACTACTTCTATAGTGGCTCTCTATGCTTCCTCGAATGGCCTGAGCTGATAGACGATTTGTTGCCTGAGGACGCTACAAAGGTTACGATTGAGGCTACCGAAGAGGGTGGAAGAATCGTGAAGTTTTAACGCTCCCAGAGGCTAATGATGTTGCCGTCGCACTCTTTACGGCTAACGAGCTTTGCCTCCTTAGGCATTTCGGGTGCCACGGTGCCATCATCAACCGTTATGGGTGCCGTCTCTATGCGTATCTCGTCCCATAGCCCGGCATCGATAAACGACTGCAACGTGGTGCGGCCGCCCTCAACTATAAGCGACTGACACTTCTCCTCGTACAGCCACTGCATCAGTTGAGGCAGCACCGGCTGCGTCATGTCCATACCCTCAAACACAGGCTGCTTGCTGCTCAATACAATGCGGCGGGGCGATGTTCCAGCCCAGTCGCGTGTGTTGAGCTGCGGTTTTTCGCGCTCGTCGGTCACACGTCCCACCAGTATGGCGTCGTTCTCGGCGCGCAGTTTGTGCGATAGCATACGTGTGCAGGCTGTAGATATGGCGAGAGCCTTGCCGTGGTTGTCGATATAGTGGTTGGCTGTCTCAGCCCACTTAAGCAGGATGTATGGCCGGCGGTGCTCGTTGTAGGTAATAAAGCGCTTGTTAAGCTTGCGGCACTCAGCCTCAAGCACGCCCACCTTTACCTCTATTCCGGCATCCTGCAGCTTCTTTATGCCACGTCCCATGACCTTGGCAAAGGGGTCGACGCATCCCACCACGCATCTCTTTACGCCTTTCTTTATAATAAGGTCGGCGCATGGCGGCGTCTTGCCGTAGTGCGAGCAAGGCTCAAGGCTTACGTATATCGTTGCTTCGGGCAGTAGCTGCTCGTCCTCGGGTTTAACAGAGGCAAAGGCATTGACCTCGGCATGGCCTTCGCCGCAGCGCACATGATAGCCCTCGCCAATTATTCTGCCATCGGCAGCCACTATCACGGCTCCCACCATAGGGTTAGGCTTGGCGTTCTGCATGCCGTTGCGTGCCAGTTGCAGGCAACGGTGCATATATTGTTCGTCGGTTGTCATTATTCTCTTGTTTTGTTCTTTAAGCCTCAATCAGCGTAGCCTCTCCATCCTTCCACGCCTCGAAGTAAGGTGGCTCGTCGCGCAGCGATATATCGTCGTATACAAATGGGGCAACCACCGTCTCCTTGCCGTCAGGCAAGATAAGTCCCATCTTGCCGTCGCGCTGAGCTATTACGGGCAGCGTGCGCAGGTCGTCCACATACACATAAGGTGTGCGGAGGAAGTCGTAGTGTGCCGGTATAAGCACATTGCCCTGATGGTCTTTGATACCAAACTTGCCGTCCTCCTCGTACACGTCGTGATACTGCTCGTACTTGTCGCGTATGCGGTTGAGGTAGAACACCATTTTGCGCTTGTTGTTCACCAGTTCTACCAGATAAGAGAACGTGTCCGAATAGTTTGCCATAGCACGTGCCAGCACAATCTTGAAGTCAAGACCCGACAGCACCTTACGGTTTAGGTCGATGTAGCGAGCTATGGCTTTCTCCTTCTCTGGAATGGTAAGTGTGGCAAGCTGTTCTTCAAACTTGAGCATAATGGTCTTCGAGCCTTTCATAGCCTTGATGTAACGATGAATTTGCCGCGCCATCTCGTCGCATACGAACTTGTCTATGCGCTCCATCTCGATACTGTCAACATAAGTATCTTCGAAGTTTTCTTGTGTTATCTTTTTTTCCATAGCGTTATCTTGGTTTTAATTATAGGTGTTTGTATACCGCCAAAAGTACGACAATTTCTTGAAACTTCAAAGAAAATGCCGTTATTTTTATCATTTCCTCTCATAGGCAGAATATTATTGCTACCTTTGTGCATCGTAAAACTTAAAAATTAAAACCGATAGAACAAATGAAGAAAATTATTCTTTCAGTGTTGATGTGCTGCGTTGCCATCATAGCGACGGCACAGGTTGAGCGTCCAAAGCTTGTTGTAGGTCTTGTTATCGACCAGATGCGTTGGGACTACCTCTACTATTATTACGACAAGTACGGCGAAGGCGGCATGAAGCGCCTCATGGCTGAAGGCTTCTCGTGCGACAACCAGATGCTCAACTATGTGCCTACCA
>USCM01000062.1 GCA_900553155.1 uncultured Prevotella sp.
GGCCGTTGCCGATAGCGCAGCCTACTATTACCACAAAACATGTTATGACGGTGTAGATAGCTATTAACGGAAGAGCTATAAGGAGCTGATAGGTGCGGTATAGGTACTTCATTTGTTTCTAATTTTTGTTTTTTTCTTATTTATTAGTTTATTAATTTCTTGATTTCTTAAGCGTTATCACCACCACCTCAGGATCCATGTGGAAGCGGAAGGGTACGAAACCGCCAAGTCCGGTCGACACGTACAGGGCACGGTTGCCCTCTCGGTATAGTCCGGCGTCTTCCCTACCCAACAGCTCAGTAGGTCGCCATCCGAAGAAGCTTGCCTGTCCGCCGTGTGTATGTCCGCTGAGGGTGAGCTGCGCCTTCGACTTAGGCAGTATTGAACGGCGCCATGCCGAAGGGTCGTGCTGAAGCATCACGACAAACGATTGCGCCGAAACGCCACGCAACGTCTTGCCCAAATCGGCTTTCTGCGGAAATGGCGGACGTCCGTCGGTCTCCTCTCCGGCTACGACGATAGAGTCGGCAGAGCGGCGGATTATGCGGTTGTCGTTTAGCAAGAGGTCCCAGCCGATGGATGTCTGGAAGCTGCGTGTAAGCCTTTCGTTGGCTCGCTTGTGCGCCTCGTCGAGCTTAGGCATATATTGAGAGTAGTCGTGGTTGCCAAGAACCGAGTAGACTCCGTCCTTAGCCTTAAGCCTTGCGAGCACCGGTGCAAACCTTGTAAGCTCCTGAGGACGCATATTCTGTATGTCGCCCGTAAAGGCAATAAGGTCGGGGTGCTGCTTGTTTATTTCGGCAACGGCACGCTCAAGCAGCTCGGTGCGCATCGAACCGAGGTGTATGTCGGAAAACTGCGCTATGCGATAGCCGTCGAACGCTGCCGGAAGGTCGTCAAACTCAATGGTCACTTCGTTTACGGCAAGTCGGTCGGTGCCTATCATCGAGCCTGTAAAGAGCACATACAGCTGCCATAAGACGAGCAGCAGTCCGGCATAGTTGCCCCAGTTGCGGTGCAACCCGAACACCCTGCGAACCAGTCTGCCCATAAGCGACGACAGCACAAAGAGCACCTTTGGCACCACAACGAGTCCGAGCATAAACAGGTAGATGTTGAACCACGTGAGGTTGTCGGGTGCAAAATTGTCTATCATGGCGTACACTAAGGTAAGTGCTACCATAGCCGCTCCCGGCAGCCACCATAGCAGACGCTGCCACAAACCGAGGTCGAAGCGGTGGCGCAAGTAGCGTCGGTAGATGTAGATGTCGGGCAGAAGTGCCGCCAATATTATCAGAAAGAATATTCGTGCAATCATTTATTATTGTATTAGCTATTGCAGTCGGACAGCAAGAAACCTGCGCATAAGCTCCACCGGCGTATGTCGCCGTTGCGCATAGTCGCGCAGTTGCTCCTCGTCTATCTTCCCTATGTCGAAATAGCGTGCCTTTGGATGGGCAAACATCAGCCCCGATACCGATGCGTGCGGCTTCATAGCCCCACTCTCTGTAAGGCGTATGCCTATGCGCTTTATGTCTATCAGGCGGTCGATGATGAAGTTTATGCTGGTGTCGGGCATCGAGGGATAGCCCACAGCGGGTCTTATCCCCTGGAAGTCCTCACGCAGAAGCTGCTCTATCGACAACTGTTCGTCGGGGGCATATCCCCACAACGAGCGTCTTACCTGTAGGTGCAGCACCTCGGCGGTAGCCTCAGCAAGGCGGTCGGCAAGTGTCTGGGCAAGCATACGTTGGAAGTCGTCGTCACAGAAGTCGTGCTCCACAGCCGAGTCGATGGACGTAGCAAAGACGCCAATATGGTCGGGTATGCCTTGCGACAGAGGCCTTACAAAGTCGGCAAGGCACATATTAGGCTCGCCGTCGTCAGCCTTGCGTTGCTGTCGCAGCATAGGCAGACGTGTGTCGCCAATGACGATGTCGTCCATATCGCCGTTTGCCTCGAACAGCCCGAAGGCTGCATGCGTATGATAGCGTGCCTCGAAGATGTCGAGCATAGCATCCGCCTCGGCTTTAAGCTTGTCCTTCTCTTCCTGCGGCTTACCCGACAGGCCCCACGCAAAGTAGAAGTAAAGCCAGTTGATATAGGGCCGCAGTTGTGAGATATTATATTCGATGTATTTGGGCATCAGGCTTTAGGCTCTTCTAAACTGGAGCTCTTCGCCACGGCTATTACTGTCGAACGCTCCGTTATTATATATAATGTGACCGTTGCATATAGTTGTGCGCACCTGCCACTTGAAGGTGTGTCCCTCCATTGGGCTCCATCCGCACTTGCTCTGTATGCAGTCGGGGGTTACGGTCCAAGGCTCGTCGTTCTTCACAAGAACGATGTCGGCCTTATATCCCTTGCGCAGATATCCGCGCTTAGACACCTCGAACAGCTGTGCCGGATTGTGGCACATAAGCTCCACAAGACGCTCTATGCCGAGCACTCCCTTGTCTACAAGCTCAAGCATAGCCACAAGCGAGAACTGCACCATAGGCATACCCGATGCCGCACGTGCGCATCCTCCCTCCTTGTCGCTCAAGAGATGTGGGGCATGGTCGGTACCGATAGTGGCTATCTTGCCATTGGTTAGCGCACGGCGCAGGGCGTCGCGGTCGGCTTGGGTCTTAATGGCAGGGTTGCACTTGATGCGTGTGCCAAGTGTGGCATAGTCGGCATCGCAGAAGAAGAGGTGTGCTATCACAGCCTCGGCTGTAATGCGTGGGTTGCTGCCAAAGAGCTGAAGCTCGCGCTCTGTGGTAAGGTGTGCCACGTGCAGACGTGCTCCCGTCTCGGATGCAAGCTCCACGGCGAGCTTTGTCGACTGCCAGCAAGCCTCCTCCGACCTAATCTCCGGGTGATGCTCCACAGCCGGGTCGTCGCCATAAAGGCGTTTTGCCTCAGCCATGTTGTGGTTGATTATGTCGGTGTCCTCGCAGTGTGCCATTATAGGCAACTCTGCCTTGGCAAAGAGTTGCTGCAAGACGTCGCGCTTGTCTACAAGCATATTGCCTGTGCTTGAGCCCATAAAGAGCTTTATGCCGGGCACGCGGTGCGGGTCGACGCTGCACACAGTGTCGGTATTGTCGTTGGTGGCGCCAATGAAGAAGGCATAGTTGACGTGCGACTTGCCTGCCGCTTCCTCCAACTTGGCTTCGAGAGCCTCCTTTGTTGTGGTCTGCGGATTGGTGTTGGGCATATCGAAGTAGGATGTCACACCGCCGTAGGCGGCTGCCCTACTCTCTGTCTCCATATCTGCCTTCTGTGTCAGTCCCGGGTCGCGGAAGTGAACATGGTCGTCAATAACTCCGGGCAATACAAAACACCCCGTAGCATCTACGATTTGATCGTAGTTGCCACGGGGAGCTTCTGTGCCTTCTATAATATCTGTAATGAGGTCGTTGTCTACAACAACGGATGCTGCACGCACCACGCCCTCATTAACAACCTTTCCTCCAAATATCAGTGTTTTCATATTATGCTATTCTGTTGGTTTTGCCATTTCGTTTGGTGTCGGACCGTCAGGAGCCGACTGCGGCATCTGTGGTGCCATACCTGGCGCTCCAGCTGGAGCAGGCGGCACATCCGGAGTCTTCATACCGTTCATTATAGCCTGATTCTCCTGTGCCTTCTTATAGTAGTCCTTAACGTAAGCGTCGTTCTTAAACTTGTCGGTGGCCTTGCTCATGATGTCCTCAATCCACGGGGTAAGCTCTGGATACGGATTGCCTATTGTCACCATAAAGAACACACCCGGACCAAGAACATTGTCGAAGTTCTCGGTTACGAACGATGTCACGAGCTTGTCCTCAAGCTCGGTAAGGCGCTGTGCCTCGGCATTGAGGCGGCTTGTAACGACGTCCATGTCCTGTCCGTTCATAATGGCGCGGTCGTGCGTATGTACCAACTCAGCCTCTTGGTTCTTAAGCTGGTTGTACTTATTAAAGAACTTGAACAGCTCATCGTTTAAGGGGGTGCCGCTTACGGTCTGCTGAGTGTTGTCTATCTTTATTGTTATATCGCCAGTCTCTATTACGAGGGGCATCACACTTTCGTCCTCCATAAAGATGTTAGCCATACGCACAGTGTCGAAAGTTCCGTTGAACTGAAACTGTCCGTGCACAACATCACACGAGTCGATGTTCTTAAAGTCGTTGTCCTTTAAGACCTTCAGATACAGTTTTCGGCCGTCAAGTGTCGAGATGTTTGACGAACCTTGGATGTTGTACTGGCTTGCGCACGATGCAAACACCAGAATAGTGAGAAAAGCGTATATTATTTTGTTCATAGATTTTATTATTCACATTCTTGCATACAGGCAAAGTTAATATGTATTGTTGAATAACGGATGATTTTTTATTAGTTTTAAGTTATGATTGTTCTTATTTAGGAAAATTTCGTAATTCATAAGTCCAAACCCCAAATTAAAAACTCCCAACTCCTAACTCCTAATTCGTAACTCGTAACTCCTAACTCTTAACTTTCCTTCTTTAGTTCCGAACCAATGCGGTGCATGGTATATATCTCGAGAATGGCTGCCACGAGAAGCATCAGTACCCACTTGTTGTATATCAGATTGAAGTAAGTGCTGACGTCGGCAAACGAGTAGCGCATAAACTGATAGGCGCTGTCCACCATAAGCAATCCCGACAACACAAAGAAGATGTCGGCTGTTGTCATGATGCGCTTCAAGCGCTTTATTGTGGTGCTCTGTCCCTCGTACGTCTGACTCACCTGCATCCAGGCAAACATTAGCGCACCCACAAGATATACCCAGCAAACCACCTTCTGCCCTATCAAAAAGGCGTAGCAGCCTGCTCCTAACACCATAAGCACACCTCCGATAAGGAACAATGTGCTCTGGATTCTACTCAGTTGTTTCATTGTTGTTTGTTACTGGTTTTTCGTCGTCGCTCAATACGTATATGTCCTCGTCGTCGGTCTTCATCATATAACGTTCGCGCGCAATCTGCTTGAATGCCTCCGGACCACGGCGCAACTCCTTGAGCTGCTTCAAGTCGGCTTCGTTCTGAGCATTGTAGCGTTCAATCTCGTCGGTCAAGTCGCTTATGCGCATCTCCAACTGAACACGATGCATAAAGCTATTCTCGTCGACAAACCCCACGAGAAGTATGCCAACGACAATGGTTATAGCGTATTTGTAATGGCTTATAAGAGCCAATAAAAGTTTGAGACGACCCATTATTAATTAATTTGACTGCAAACTTACTCATAATTTTTGGTATTCATACACGAAAATAGAAATTTTTATAGTAAGTTTGCAGTTGCAACGCACAGACAGCCCACAAGCCTCTTGTGTTGCCACTAATCAACAGCTCACAATTAGCAATATGGAAGAATATATAGTTTCAGCACGCAAGTACCGTCCGATGTCGTTCGACTCGGTGGTGGGACAAAGCGCCCTAACCACTACATTGCGCAACGCCGTCAAGAGCGGCAAGCTGGCCCATGCCTACCTCTTCTGCGGACCGCGCGGTGTAGGCAAGACCACTTGTGCACGTATCTTTGCCAAGGCTATCAACTGTCTGCACCCAACTGCCGACGGCGAGGCATGCGGCGAGTGCGAAAGCTGCCGCGCCTTCAGCGAGCAGAGGTCGTACAACATCTTCGAGCTCGACGCCGCGAGCAACAACTCTGTGGAGAATATCAAGCAGATAATGGAGCAAACACGCATCCCGCCGCAGGTAGGACGCTACAAGGTGTTCATCATCGACGAGGTACACATGCTGTCTACTGCTGCCTTCAATGCCTTCCTCAAGACGCTTGAGGAACCGCCAGCACACGTCATCTTTATACTCGCCACTACCGAGAAACACAAGATTCTGCCCACCATCCTATCTCGTTGCCAGATATACGACTTCGAGCGCATGACGGTGGAGAACACCATTGCGCACCTTAAGCACGTGGCAGAGAAGGAGGGCATTACCTACGAGGAGGAAGCTCTGAGCATGATTGCCGAGAAGGCAGACGGCGGTATGCGCGACGCCCTGTCCATATTCGACCAAGCCGCAAGCTTCTGCCAAGGCAACATAACATACCAAAAGGTTATTGAGGACCTTAACGAGCTTGATGCCGACAACTACTTCCGCATCGTCGACCTCGCTATGGAGAACAAAGTGAGCGACATAATGCTGCTGCTCAACTCTATCATTGAGAAGGGATTCGACGGCGGCAACCTCATCAACGGATTGGCTTCGCACGTGCGCAACGTGCTCATGGCAAAGGATGCGGCTACGCTTACGCTGCTTGAGGTTAGCCAGCAGCAGCGCGAAAAGTATGCCGAGCAAGCCAAACGCTGCCCTACCCGATTCCTATATACGGCTCTTAAGCTGATGAACCAGTGCGACCTTAGCTACCGACAGAGCAGCAACAAGCGCCTGTTGGTGGAGCTTACGCTTATACAGGTGGCACAGATAACACAGCCCGAAGATGCCGCCGACGGCGTGGGGCGTAGCCCCAAACGTCTGAAATCCCTGTTCATACATCTTACTACGGCCCGGAACACGGCGGCTCAGCAGGTGGCTGCCCCGGGCAAGAACCTCAGCTACGGCACACATAACACTGGTGCCGCAGCCCTATCTGCCGTGCCCAACGACACACAGGCGCTGAGCCAAGCCATGACGGCGGCTGCCAACACTATCACATCGGCTGCCTCTCTTGCGTCTGCCCAACCGCAGACCAGCAACAAACCCAAGCCTAAGGCTATCAAACTGTCGGGTCTCGGCATCACATTCCAAAGCCTTCAGCGCAAACAGGAGGCTGCTGTCAAGCAAGAGGCAGAGATAACAAACAAGGAGGAGAACGAGGAGTTCACACAAGAACTGCTCGAGCTGCAATGGCTGTCTATGTGCAACCGCATGCCGCAGAAGATGATTGCGCTTGCCTCGCGTATGAAGAATGTCAAGCCGCAAATATCCAACTTCCCCGAGATTGAGATTGTTGTGGACAACCAGATTCTGCTCGACCAAATCAACGAGATTAAAGGTCGCATACGCGTTACGCTTGCCAAGGCTCTGCACAACGGCAGCGTCAACCTCACACTGCGCCTTGCCGAGGCAGAGGAGATAAGCCGAAAGCTTACCAAGAAGGAAGTGTTCGACGAGCTTATGAAACAAAAGGAGGTCAGAGCGTTTGTCGAGTCGATGGGACTTGAGCTTACCTAAAGCACCCCTATAAAATACAAAACAACCAAACCTACTGCATTATGCGTGATTTCAAAGACATAAAGATTGCCGTTGCCGGAACCGGCTACGTGGGTCTGAGCATAGCCATACTGATGTCGCAACACCACCATGTTACGGCTGTTGACGTCATACCAGAGAAGGTGGACAAGCTCAACAAACGAATCTCGCCTATACAAGACGAATATATAGAGAAGTATCTCGCCGAGAAACAGCTCGACCTTACAGCCACCCTCGACGGCAAGGCAGCATACGCCGATGCCGACTTTGTGGTGATTGCGGCGCCTACCAACTACGACCCGGTTAAGAACTATTTTGACACCAGTCATGTAGAGGAGGTTATCGACCTCGTGCTTGAGGTCAATCCAGATGCCGTAATGGTAATCAAGTCTACCATCCCCGTAGGCTATACCCGTAGCCTGTACATCAAGTATGCGCAGCGTGGCTTCAAGAAGCTCAACCTCCTGTTCTCTCCCGAGTTTCTGCGTGAGAGCAAGGCGTTGTACGACAATCTCTACCCCAGTCGCATAATCGTAGGCCATCCAAAGCTTATCGAGCACCCCGAAATGGACGAAGCCAACAAAGCCATTGCCTCCATCGCCGACGTAGAGATGCTCAAGGAGGCAGCCCATACCTTTGCCTCCCTGTTGTTGGAGGGCGCAATAGGTCATCATGGCGATACAACGCAAATGGATTCTTCACTCTTCACTCTTCACTCTTCACACGAGAAGAACATCCCCGTACTATTCATGGGCATGAAGGAGGCAGAGGCTGTCAAGCTGTTTGCCAACACCTACCTTGCCCTGCGTGTGAGCTACTTCAACGAACTTGATACCTACGCCGAGGTTAAGGGCCTCGACAGCCAAGCCATCATAGAGGGAGTAGGTCTTGACCCACGCATCGGCACCCACTACAACAACCCTTCCTTCGGCTACGGCGGCTACTGTCTGCCTAAGGACACCAAGCAGTTGCTTGCCAACTATGCCGACGTTCCGCAGAATATGATGACCGCCATTGTTGAGTCGAACAAGACCCGCAAGGACTACATCGCCGACGCCGTGCTGCGCAAGGCAGGCTGGTACGGCTATTCGGAGAACAACGAGTATAGCCACGGCGACGCCTCAGCCAATCCGCCAACCATCGGCGTCTACCGCCTTACTATGAAGAGCAACTCCGACAACTTCCGCCAGTCGGCTATCCAGGGCATTATGAAGCGCGTCAAAGCCAAGGGTGCCGAGGTCATTATCTACGAGCCTACCCTACAAGACGGCACCACCTTCTTCGGCAGCAAAGTGATAAACAACCTTGCCGAGTTCAAGCGTCTAAGCAAAGCCATCATCGCCAACCGCTTCGACAACTGCCTCGACGATGTTGAGGATAAAGTATATACAAGGGATATATTCAGGAGAGATTAGGGCTGCACGCCTCCTGGTTCGTGTCGTATAATGAACGTATAATTTACTGTTCGTGTAATGGACGTGTAATATATGGTTCGTTAATGTACGTATAATATTTAGGCGACTGCCCCTCTTGTACTTGTGGTTCCTTTGTTTTGGCTCCTTTGCTTGTAGTTCCCACAGAACTCACAGACTACACAGAAGCCTACGGGCTTAAGCTTTTGGAATCCACAGACCGTATAGACGCTGCGCGTCATACGACAGAAGGCACAGAAATTATTGCTTGTACAGCGTCGCCGAAGGCGGCGCAAGCACACACTACTCTCTTGTTCTCCTGTTCTCTTGTCTTGAATAATTATATGTAAAATAAGGCATTCGCAATACCCCAAAATATGTAAAATAAGGCATTCGCGATACCCCAAAACATGTAAAATAAGGCATTCGTAATACCCCGAAAATCGAGTAGGAGGTAAACACTAATCATAGGTGTTTATCTCCTATTTTCGTGTT
>USCM01000063.1 GCA_900553155.1 uncultured Prevotella sp.
CAACCTTCGACGAGAATGGCAAGATTGATGAAGAGTGGGAGATGAAAGACGGCGATTCGGAAACTATGCTGTCGTTTGAGGAGAGCAAGCTGAAGAGATTTTTCCTTGACGAGGTAACTGTAAGCCAAGGTATAGAGAAGGGCGACGTGATAATTGTCAAGGATGAGCTGATTAAGATTACCGATCCAAAGACCACCTCATACAACTTTACCAATCTTGAGGAAAACAAGAAGTATGGATATCAGGTAACTGGATGGCGTAACGATGATTTGGGCAATGAGATTGTTTCTGCCACATCCGAAATCGTTTATGCCGACCTAAGTACCGCTACCGGTATCAACTCTAATCTTGCAGCCAACAACAGCGTAAGCATAAACGGCAATGTCCTCAGCGTTGCTTTGACGCAGGATGCGCCTATCTATGTCATCACTCTTGATGGTTGCACTAAACAGATTGTCAGCGGTAAGGCTGGTGTCAACACTCTGACGCTTACTGCCGGAAATGTGTACATCATTAAAGTTGGTGGCCGTGCCTACAAGGTAATGGCTCGCTAATGGATGTATAATTACACGAACATTATAATGCCAACGAGGGTGTGTCAAAAGTCGCAATTTGGGCTTTCAGCCCGCATTGTTTGACTATTGACACACCCTCGTTGTGTTTCTATGCTCTATGGCTCTTGTCCTTGCCGTTAAAGCTCTTTACCTTCATGCCGAGCTGGTCTGGCAGGATAGCGTTGAGGAAGATGCCTACAAGGGCTGCAAGCGCCAAACCTGATATTGTGACAGAGCCAATCTGTACACCGCCGTCGGTGCCATACTGCACACCGATAGACACTACCATGATGAGAGCTGCCACAAACACGTTGCGCGAAGAAGAGAAGTCGACCGGTGTCTCCACAAGATTGCGCACACCCACAGCCGAAATCATACCATAAAGGATAAGGCTAACACCGCCGATGGTGGCTGCCGGCATCAGTCCGATAAGGCAGGCAAACTTAGGGCAGAAGCTCAGCAAGATGGCAAAGCAGGCTGCAAGACGTATAACGGCAGGGTCGAACACCTTTGTAAGGTTAAGCACACCGGTGTTCTCGCCGTATGTGGTGTTGGCAGGAGCGCCGAAGACAGAGGCAAGGAAGGTGGCAAGACCGTCGCCGCAGAGTGTGCGGTGCAGACCAGGGTCCTTGATGAAGTTCTTGCCCACGGTGCTCTGTATGGCGCACATATCGCCGATATGCTCCATGATGGTGGCAAAGGCGATGGGGAAGATGGCTATGATGGAGGTAAGGATAATGTCGAAGTTGGGGTCCTTCATCACCGCGAATGTGGTGCGCTCCATATCCACAGGCCAGCCTATCCAAGCCACCTCGTCAAGTTTGCTGAAGTCTACCTCGCCCATTGCAGCCGCCAATATGTACGAGCCGAGCACTCCGAGCAGTATAGGCACAATCTTGATGATGCCTTTGCCCCAAATGGATGTGCCTATAACGATGGCAATGGCGGTAATGGCGAGGAGCCAGTTCTGCTGGCAGTTGTTGATGGCAGAGCCAGAGAGCGTGAGGCCGATGGCGATAACCATAGGACCGGTAACTACCGGCGGAAAGAACCGCATAACCTTCTCTGTGCCGAACATCTTAAGCAAGAAAGCCATTACGAAGTAGAGCAGCGATGCCGCAGCCACTCCAATGCAGGCATAGTTGAGCGCCATCTCGTCTGTAAGGCCCTGCGCCACGCACAGCTGCTTGACTGATGCGTAGCCGCCAAGAAAGGCGAAGCTGGAGCCGAGGAAAGCCGGAACCTTAAGCTTTGATACAAAGTGGAAGATAAGCGTGCCGATGCCGGCAAACAACAGTGTGGCACTCACGTCGAGTCCGGTGATGAGTGGTACGAGGATTGTGGCACCAAACATGGCAAAGAGATGCTGGATGCCGAGCAGCGCGAACTTAGGCTTGCCCAATTCTCGGGCGTTGTATACGCCCTGGTTTTCAGTGATCATTGTGTTATAAGTATTTTGTTATAGAATAGTATACTAAATAAGGGTGTGTCAAAATAGGAGCCCGAGCAAGCATATTCTTGCTTCTGACTGTTTCCTATTTTGATACACCCTCACCTATATGTTAGTCCTTACTCGCCAAAGGCGGCAGCTTCGGCAGCGGCAATGATGTCCTCGCGGCTCTGCTCGCGTGCCGAAATGTGGCTTAGGTCAAACTCCTTATCGTCCAGATTGAGTTTGTTGTCCATCTCGTTGTCTATTGGAGTGTCGGCTTTGTCGTTGGCTTTAGCGTCCTGGCTGTCGTCAGTGGCGTCGTTGTCGCGGTACATTGGCGAGCGGCGCTCGTGCTTCTTGCTCTTGCGGTTAAGTGCCTCTACGGCAGCTTCGGCATGCGCCTCCACCTCCGGACTAAGCACAATAAAGTCGTCGGCGGTCTGTTCTGTGGTAGGAACATTCTCCACCGGTTCTTCCTCCATCTTGGTGCGGTTGGTCTTTGCGGCAAACACGAGGTCGATAAACTGTGGCTCCTTGCGCAGCTTCTCAAGCGTAAGCTTTGACGCAAGTTGCTGGCTCTCCTTCTTGCTGTATCCCTCTCCGTCGCATCCTTCTACCCCTTCGAGCATCACCTGATACCTGAACACGGGCGACCCTGTCTTGTCTTTCTCCTGCTTCAGTATCTTGAAGTCTATGCGCACACGGTTCTTCTGGCTCCATTCGATGAGCTTGCTCTTGAAGTTTACCTCCTTGTAAGCAACCTTGTCGATGTTTATCATTTGTGCCAGTATGCGCTTGCGCATGAACTCCATGCAGGCATCGTAGCCTCTGTCGAGATATATGGCACCGACAAGAGCCTCGAAAGCGTTGCCTCCCATGTAGGAGTTGTGCGACGACGAGCGTCCGTTGGAAAGGATTAGTTGGCTTATGCCCATCTCCTGGGCAAGACGGTTGAGAGTTTCGCGCTGCACAAGCTTAGAGCGGGTGTTGGTAAGGAATCCCTCTCTCTTGCCCGGGAAGTGGCGGTATACGATGTCGCCCACGGTAGCGTCGAGTATGGCATCGCCCAAGAACTCGAGTCGCTCGTTGTTTACGGGTCGTCCCTTGGCGTTGCGCTTGTACATGCTCTTGTGCATGAGCGCAAGCTTATAGTAGCTTATGTCGTGTGGGTAGAAGCCTATAATTTGGCGCAAAGACAAATAAAGCTCCTTGTCCTTGCGGAAAGGGAGCTTCATTCTGTCTATGAGATTACTCAGCATATTTCTTGAATATTACACATGCGTTGTGGCCTCCGAAACCGAATGTGTTGCTCAATGCAGCACGAATCTCACGCTTCTGTGCCTTGTTGAAGGTGTAGTTGAGATTGTAATCGATCTCCGGATCCTTGTCGTCTTCCTCGTGGTTGATGGTTGGCGGAACGATGTCGTTCTTCACTGCAAGCACCGATGCAAGAGCCTCTACTGCGCCGGCAGCACCGAGAAGGTGTCCAGTCATCGACTTGGTAGAGCTGATGTTGAGCTTGTAGGCAGCCTCGCCGAACACCTGCTTGATGGCCTTGGCCTCAGAGATGTCGCCCACGTGGGTAGATGTGCCGTGTACGTTGATATAGTCAATCTGGTCTGGCTGCAAGCCAGCGTCTTCGAGTGCGTTCTTCATTACGAGACATGCACCGAGACCTTCGGGGTGAGACGCTGTGATATGGTGGGCATCTGCCGACATTCCGGCACCTACCATCTCGGCGTATATCTTAGCGCCGCGAGCCTTGGCGTGCTCAAGTTCCTCAAGTATGAGGCAGCCTGCACCCTCGCCCATGATAAATCCGTCGCGTGAAGCGCTGAATGGACGTGAAGCATGCTGTGGGTCGTTATTGCGTGTAGACAATGCGTGCATAGCGTTGAAGCCGCCTACACCAGCAGCTGTGATAGCTGCCTCTGCACCACCGCTAACGATGACGTTGGCCTTGCCCAAGCGAATGAGGTTGAAAGCATCAGCAAGAGCGTTTGTAGAAGAGGCGCAAGCCGATGTTGTTGTATAGTTGGGACCGTGGAATCCGTACTGTATAGAAATCAAACCCGAAGCGATGTCGGCAATCATCTTAGGGATGAAGAAGGGGTTGAACTTAGGACCTGCCTCCTTATGCTGTGCATAATAGCCTACTTCTTCCTCGAAGGTCTTGATACCACCGATACCTACACCGAAGATAACGCCGATGCGGTTCTTGTCCTCTGTCTCAAGGTCCATGCCCGAATCCTGCACTGCCTGCATAGCCGAAATCATAGCCAGCTGTGCATAGCGGTCCATCTTGCGTGCTTCCTTGCGGTCGATATAATCGTTCACCTTAAGATCCTTAACCTCGCAAGCAAACTGGGTCTTAAACTGTGAAGCGTCAAATTGTGTGATAGGGGCTGCGCCGCTTACGCCGGCGACAAGGTTGTTCCAGGTGTCCTCAGCGTTGTTGCCCAATGGGGTAACGGCTCCAAGACCTGTAACTACTACTCTTTTTAATTCCATTTAAATATAAAATCAGTTCATGGTTAAAAAATGGTTTATGGTTTATGTGGCACAAGTGGAAATTTTTTAAACAAATAAAATGCTTGTTGCCATCATGCGCACCATAAACTATAAACCATAAACCTTATTTATTTTGCGTTCTCCTCGATGTATGCGATAGCGTCGCCTACAGTGCCGATCTTCTCAGCCTTGTCATCAGGAATAGAGATACCAAACTCCTTCTCGAACTCCATGATGAGCTCTACAGTATCAAGAGAGTCTGCGCCGAGGTCGTTAGTGAAGCTTGCTTCTGGCTTAACGTCTGCCTCATCAACACCGAGTTTGTCAACGATGATAGCCTTTACTTTTGATTCGATTTCTGACATAATTCTAATTTTAAAGTGTTTATAATATTAATTTCAAGTTTAAAAACCGGATGCAAAGGAACACATTTTTATTTAATTGGGCAAATATTTTAGTATAAAAAGGCATCCTGTGTGCACAAACACCCTATAAATGTGCATAAATTAGGGCTATTTTCTTTCTATTTCAAAGAATTACGGGGGCAATATCACCTAAATTTATTACCTTTGCAAGGTTGTATTGGCGTTGCGCGACAATGCCTGTACACACCTATTAGATATAAATACAAAACAATAAAAATAAATGGAAGAAAACAAATTTAAACGCACCACCGTCACGGCTGCTCTGCCGTATGCCAATGGTGGTGTGCACATTGGCCACCTGGCTGGTGTGTATGTGCCTGCCGACATCTACGTGCGCTATCTGCGCCTGAAGAAGAAAGAGGTGATGTTTATAGGCGGAAGCGACGAGCATGGTGTGCCTGTTACTATCCGTGCACGCAAGGAGGGCATCACCGTGCAGGAGGTGGTAGACCGCTATCACAACCTTATCAAGAAGTCGTTTGAGGACTTCGGCATCTCGTTCGACATCTACAGCCGCACCACTTCGAATATTCATCACAAGTTTGCGAGCGACTTCTTCCGCACTCTCTATGACAAGCACGAGCTTGTGGAGAAGACAGAAGAGCAGTTCTGCGACGAGGTAACAGGCGAATTTCTTACCGACCGCAACATCGTGGGTACCTGTCCGCGCTGTGGAGCGGAGGGCGCGTACGGCGACCAGTGCGAGAAGTGTGGCGCAACTCTGTCGCCAGAGGAGCTTATCAACCCTACAAACAAGAACAACCCGGGACACGGACTGGTGAAGAAGGCTACCAAGAACTGGTACTTGCCGCTTAACAACTATCAGAACTGGCTCAAGCAGTGGATTCTTGAGGACCACAAAGAGTGGCGTCCCAACGTGTACGGCCAGTGCAAGTCGTGGCTCGACATGGACCTCCAGCCACGTGCCATGACACGCGACCTCGACTGGGGCATACCCGTTCCGGTTGAAGGGGCAGACGGCAAGGTGCTCTATGTATGGTTCGACGCGCCTATCGGCTATATCTCCAACACCAAGGAGCTGTGCGACGCGCACCCCGAGAAGTGGGGTACATGGCAGACATGGTGGCAGGATCCTTCGTCTCGCCTTATCCACTTCATCGGCAAGGACAACATCGTGTTCCACTGCATCGTGTTCCCAACAATGCTCAAGGCGCACGGCGGCTACATCTTGCCAGACAATGTGCCTGCCAACGAGTTCCTTAACCTTGAGAACGACAAGATCTCTACATCACGCAACTGGGCTGTCTGGCTCCACGAGTATCTTGTAGACTTCCCTGGCAAGCAGGACGTTCTGCGCTATGTGCTCACTGCCAACGCGCCGGAGACCAAGGACAACAACTTTACTTGGAAGGACTTCCAGGACCGCAACAACAACGAGCTTGTGGCTGTTTACGGCAACTTTGTGAACCGTGCATTGCAGCTCACTAAGAAGTACTTTGGCGGAGTGGTGCCCCAGTGTGGCGAGCTTCAGGACGTAGACCGCAAGGCTATCGAGGAGTTTAAGGACGTTAAGCAGAAGGTTGAGGCTCTGTTGGATACCTTCAAGTTCCGCGACGCTCAGAAGGAGGCTATGAACCTGGCACGTATCGGCAACAAGTATATCACCGACTGCGAGCCTTGGCACGTGGCCAAGACAGACATGGAGCGCGTTAAGACTATTCTCTATATCTCGCTTCAGCTTGTGGCTAACCTCGAGATTGCCTTCGAGCCATTCCTCCCGTTCAGCTCTGCCAAACTGCGCGAGATGCTCAACGTCTCGGAAACCGAGTGGGATCAGCTTGGCAGCACAGAGCTTCTTAAGCCGGGTCATCAGCTTGGCACTCCTGCCTTGCTGTTCGAGAAGATTGAGGACGAGGCTATCAACGCTCAGCTCCAGAAGCTCGAGGACACCAAGAAGGCTAACGAGGCTGCATCGTATGTGGCTGCTCCGATAAAGGAGACTGTAGACTTCGAGACCTTCGAGAAGATGGATATACGTGTAGGTCATATCAAGGACTGCCAGAAGGTAAAGAAGAGCAAGAAGCTCCTACAGTTCACCATCGACGATGGTTCGGGCAAGGACCGCACTATCCTCAGCGGCATCGCTGCCTACTATGAGCCAGAGCAGCTCATTGGCAAGGACGTACTGTTTGTTGCCAACTTTGCTCCGCGCAAGATGATGGGCATCGAGAGTCAGGGTATGATTCTCTCGGCTGTAAACTTCGACGGCACCCTTAACGTTACATCTGTACTCGGAAACGTTAAGCCGGGTTCGCAGGTGGGATAAGCCGGCTATACATTATTGTAAAACAGTTAGTCGTTAATAACAATAAAGCGGAACGTGCTTGAAAAGCGCGTTCCGCCATTTTTATTGCGGGATTATCCCAACACCATGCTGTGCAACAGCATTAAGGCTATAAGGATTACCCGACGGATCCATAATGCCTTATCAAACTGAAACTTTTTCATTGTTTCATCATGTTTAAGGTTTAAGTCTCACGGTCTCCACCGGCTGCTCATCTTAGTGACGGGTTGTCTTGCAGCACTGGCAACCCCTATATTCAAGTAGGCGGCACCTACTCTCCCACGGATGATTCCGTAGTACCATCGGCGCTATTGGTCTTAACTTCTCTGTTCGGAATGGGAAGAGGTGGAATCCCGTATAGCCTATAGCTACCTTGTCTGAATGTTGCGTAAGCCTTCCTTAACGTGTTCATGCAAGTAGGAATGAACTAACATTACTAACATCAAGAAAAGCTCCACAGTCTTATGCCACTTATAGTCAATTCATTATCTTGTCAACAATCTTTATGATGCAATGGTAGCACAAATCAATTGTTTTCATGATAATTAATTGCTAAACCTATGGCGGTAGCTGATACCAGAGTTCTGATAAAAACATACAAACACCTCCTTTCTGTCAGTAGCAAGTTATTCATTCCTATGAATTTCATCCCCGGGAATGAAATCCACCACCTGCCGTCATGACATAATTACTCATTTCTTATTTTACCATAATCTTCTTAACCGTTCCATTGTTATATTTCACAATGTTCAGCCCTTTTGCAGGTGTGTTCAGACGCTGTCCGTTATCTGAATAACGTGAAACCTCTTGAACATCATTTGCGTTTGTATTCAGAGAACCTATAGATGTCGCATCAAATTCTTCGATATTCATAAATTTTTTCCACTGGTTGTCATCCCAATAATCAAGCAAGGATCCTTTGGGTACATATAATGTTGCATTAATTATTGTTTCGTTATCAAATGTCGTTTCTTCTATTATGCATGGTTTTTCCATGAACGCATAAATAGAAGTCAGACCTTTACAGTATGCGTATTTACAACCGATTATTACTCAATATTTTATAGATAATAAGTCAGAAATATGGTTGTTATTTTTAATTGCACATTCTAAAAGGTGAAGATTTAACGCTTTTATTGATTATTAACTCAAAAAGGACATCAACTTGGGTCGTTTCTTCTCTTTTCCTTGCTATTCGTTTCCGATATTCCACTTTTGTTTTGGTCTATCTCATATGTACTGCAAAGGTATTGATTTTTGTTTGATATTGCTCCTTGCTTGCTCCTTGTCGTAGATTAATTTTCACACAGGAATTTTTGTTCTCTTTCTATAGGGGCTTGAAACAATCCATTTATTGGAAACAATTAAAGACGGAGCTGGTTTGCCCCAGTGCTTTTTAAGAAACAGGGCAATTATTTTATCTCCACAAAGGCTCTTGTTCCCAATTATGAGGAAAGCCTAATAAACGAGTTCTTACTGATGGGTATTTCGATAAAAGCTGCTTGAAATCTGCAACAAAAGTGTTGCCCATAGAAATGGAGTTAAGCCAATACACCACATAGCAGAGTTGCGGATAAAGTGTTTGTTCACGGAACGAGAAATCCGTAATCCATGTGTTTGGCATACGCATAGGCATCATTGGCTTGACAGGAAAGACCCGATTTGACAGTCTTGAATGATGGGCGCAGCAATTACGAAGTACGGGTCTGGGTACGGATTAAAAGGCTAAGTGATTATTTCCAGTCATTTAGCCTTTTTAATTATCTAATTTTTCCCCACATTTTCCCCACAGCTGTCTATTTATATATTTTAGAAACCCTAAAATCCGCAAGCAATCTCAATGGCAATCTCAATTGCAGTAAAGAGCTTGAA
>USCM01000064.1 GCA_900553155.1 uncultured Prevotella sp.
CAAATGGATATTGGCTACCGCCAATTCTTCATCATAGCCATAGCCTCAGGTGTGGCTTCTGTAATATTAGCAGTAATATTCTTTGTTTTTCGAGGTAAAATATCGGCTAACTCAGAAAATTGCGCTACCTTTGCAACCAAATAAAACGATAGGAATAAGCAACAACCATAAATTCTAAAATAAACAAATGAGACACGATTTTGTAACTATTGCCGACCTTTCAAAGGAGAAGATAATGTACCTCCTTGAAATGGCGCACGAATTTGAGAAGCATCCCAACCGCGAACTTCTTAAGGGCAAAGTGGTAGCGACTCTCTTCTTCGAGCCGTCCACACGCACACGTCTTAGCTTTGAGACAGCAGCCAACCGTCTTGGCGCACGTGTTATAGGTTTCTCCGACGCTAAGGCTTCGAGCGTGTCGAAGGGAGAGACATTGAAGGACACTGTGCTTATGGTTTCCAACTATGCCGACGTTATCGTGATGCGCCACTATGTAGAGGGAGCAGCTCAGTATGCCAGCGAGGTGGCTCCAGTACCTATCGTCAATGCAGGCGACGGTGCACACATGCACCCATCGCAGTGTCTCCTTGACCTCTACTCAATATACAAGACTCAGGGCACTCTCGACAATCTCAACATCTACCTCGTAGGCGACCTTAAGTACGGACGTACCGTACACTCGCTCATCACAGCCATGCGCCACTTCAACCCTACCTTCCACTTCATAGCCCCTAAAGAGCTTGCCATGCCGGAAGAGTACAAGATATACTGCCGCAACCACGGCATCAAGTATGTGGAGCACACCGAATTTAACGAGGACGTCATCGCCGATGCCGACATTCTCTATATGACACGTGTACAGAAGGAACGTTTCTCCGACCTTATGGAGTACGAGCGCGTAAAGAATGTGTACATCCTCAAGCGCCAGATGCTTGCCAAGGCAAAGCCCAACATGAAGATTATGCACCCGCTGCCACGTGTCAACGAGATTGCATACGATGTGGACGAGAGCCAGCACGCCTACTACATACAGCAGGCTGGCAACGGCTTGTTTGCCCGCGAGGCTATCTTCTGCGACGTTCTCGGCATCTCGCTCGACGACGTGAAGAACGACAAGACCATCATTGAGTAATGCTTATTTATTATCGATTAATCTAAAGAAATGAACAACAAGACAGAACGACTGGTGGCCGCCATAAAGAACGGCACCGTTATCGACCATATACCGGCAGAGAAGACCTACGAGGTTGTAAACCTGCTGCAGCTCCAAACCCTGGAGAACCCCGTAACCATAGGCTACAACTATCCCTCAAACAAGATAGGACGCAAGGGCATCATCAAGGTGTCGGACAAGTTCTTTACCGACGAGGAGATTTCGCGCCTCTCGGTAGTGGCACCCAACGTGGTGCTCAACATCATCAAGGACTATGAGGTGGTGGAAAAGAAAACCGTGGTAACACCTAACGAGCTGCGTGGCATCGTAAAGTGCAACAACCCTAAGTGCATTACCAACAACGAGCCTATGCAGACCGTATTCAACGTAGTGGACAAGGTACACGGCATACTGAAGTGCCACTACTGCGACAAAGAACAGTACATAGAGAATGTAGAATTAGTTTAATCTACCTACATAATTTATATAACCCTTAAAACCCTAAGCAATATGAAAAGAGACCAAGTAGTTTTCGACCTTATCGAGAAAGAACACCAGCGTCAGTTGAGGGGCATCGAGCTTATCGCCTCAGAGAACTTCGTCAGCGACGAGGTTATGGAAGCAATGGGATCGTACCTAACCAACAAGTATGCCGAAGGCTATCCAGGCAAGCGCTACTACGGCGGCTGCCAGGTTGTGGACGAGGTAGAAAATCTTGCCATCGAGCGCGTTAAGAAGCTCTTCGGTGCCGAGTATGCCAACGTTCAGCCTCACTCTGGCGCACAGGCCAATGCTGCCGTACTGCTCGCTGTGCTTAATCCGGGCGACACATTCCTCGGACTTAACCTTGCTCACGGCGGTCATCTCTCGCATGGCTCGAGCGTCAACACATCGGGCATTCTATACAATGCCATTGGCTACGACCTCGACCCAGAGACCGGACGCGTAAACTACGACCACATGGAGCAGCTCGCTCTCGAGCACAAGCCTAAGCTCATCATCGGAGGTGGCTCTGCCTACAGCCGCGAGTGGGACTACAAGCGCATGCGCGAGATTGCCGATAAGGTTGGTGCTCTGCTTATGATAGATATGGCTCACCCTGCCGGACTGATTGCTGCCGGATTGCTCGACAACCCGGTTAAGTATGCACACATCGTTACATCTACAACACACAAGACCCTCCGTGGTCCGCGTGGAGGTATCATCCTCATGGGTAAGGACTTCGACAACCCTTGGGGTTTGAAGACACCGAAGGGCGTTGTAAAGATGATGAGCCAGCTGCTCAACTCGGCTGTGTTCCCTGGTCAGCAGGGCGGACCGCTTGAGCACGTCATCGCTGCCAAGGCTGTTGCCTTCGGCGAGGCACTCAAACCTGAGTTTAAGGAGTGGGCAAAGCAGGTTCAGACCAATGCGCGTGTATTGGCAGAGGAGCTTATAAAGCGCGGATTCACCATCGTTAGCGGTGGCACCGACAACCACTCTATGCTTGTAGACCTGCGCTCCAAATATCCCGACCTTACCGGTAAGGTGGCTGAGAACGCTCTCGTAGCAGCCGACATCACCGTCAACAAGAACATGGTGCCATACGATTCGCGCAGCGCATTCCAGACATCTGGCATACGTCTCGGCACTCCTGCCATCACAACACGTGGCGCAAAGGAAGACCTTATGGTGCTCATCGCCGAGCTTATCGAGGAGGTGCTCAACGCTCCTGAGGACGAGGCTGTGATAGCACGCGTTCGCCAGAAGGTGAACGAGACTATGAAGAACTATCCTCTCTTTGCTTGGTAAACAAAGCCATTTAGAGCTACATATATAATAGGAGGTATGGCTTATAGCCGTACCACGCTAATAGTTTAGATTTAATAATTGCTTGCGTGGTACGGCGACAAGCCGTACCTCCTACGTTTTACCTATATACTTTATACACTATGCTTCAATACACCATCGTCTTCCTGCTCCTATTGCTCGCCATTGCATACGCTATACACCGCATACGCCAAACATTTAAACAGACAAAAAATGGGTGCTACGGCTGTAAAGGATGCGCTATTAGGGAGCAAATGATGAAGAAACACGCCAAAATAGACCCTAAAACAAAGAAATTTGAATGTTTTACTAAAAAAGACGCATAAACGTTTGGCGGTTTGAATAAATAATACTACCTTTGCACTCGCAATTAAGAAACACCACTACTTGCAATAAACAACAAGGCAGAATGTTTCTGAAATAATCGCAATTTGGTACCTTGGCCGATCGGTTAGGTAACGGTCTGCAAAACCGTGTAGAGCAGTTCGACTCTGCTAGGTACCTCTCTAAGCAAAGCGGAAATTCCTTACGGAGTTTCCGCTTTAATTGTATAATGCCCCTACCCCAATTCAGCAACAATATAAATAAAGACAAACAACCAAAGGGATGAACAAGATAACTATCCTCGGCTTCTTAATGTTAGCACTCTTCTCAACTAACGCTGCCGCCCAAACCAGCCGCCGCACCATAGAGCGCTGGTCTAACGATGCCATCAAACAGATAACGCTTACCGGACGCAAGCCTACGCTCGACGTTCTCGACTCGCTTGCCAACAATGCCGAGGTAAGCGTGGAGATGCTTAGCCGTATGGGCGACCCGGACGACAAGCGACAGTGGGCTGCATGCCTTAAGCTTATCGACCACATCGTAGACTATAGCCAGACCACAACCGGACAACGCTACACCGACCTTGTGCGAAGCGGACTGAAGAAGGCTTTGGACCGTAGCTACGAGCCCGACGTGCAACTGCATATCATGGATCAGCTTGCCCGTTGTGCCAAGAAGGGCGACGCCGCACACATAGCCATGTACCTTGAGGTGCCACAACTCGCCCCGACTGCCTACAACATCCTTCTCAACATGAGCGACATCGACGACATCTTAGCCGAGGCTGCGGTTGCACAACCTGGCATAAAGAATAAGGTGACGGAGATTATTGCCATACATGCAGGCAAGCAGAAGGCACCCGTAGAAATAGCAGCAAAGCCCAAACCCGTGGCTTTGCCCTTTTGGACGGAGAGCCTTGACAAGGCTGTAGCCGACGTGGCAAACAAGACACCCGACGACGCCAACAAGATATTGATAGACAACAAGCCCGAGGCTGCGCTGCCATTGCTGCTTAAGCTTGCCGCCAAAAAGCAGGGCGACGAGCGTAATGCTGTGCTCGCCAGATTCCTCATGACAGCCGAACGCACAACAATAAGCGGTGCCGAGATGTACCTGTTGCTGCGCGACGCCGACGAGCTGACAACCGACGACTGTCTGCGCCAGCGCATAATAGTAGCCCTTGGCTATACACATTGCCCACAGGCTATAAGCTACATAAGAAGATATTACGGCAATGCCGCATACACCGACGCCCTCGCCGTGGCTGTCACCGAGCTGATAGCCTTTCAGCCCGAAGCCAATGCCGGACGCTTGGTAAACGCCATGCTGTATGCCGCAAAGAAGTCGTATATACGCCACTACGACGAACAGGGTGTAGACACACGCATCGACCAGGTGCTTGCAGCTATCGACAACTGGCATGCCGACGGCGGATACAACATGGCACACACCGAGCAGACACGTATGGAGAAACGCGGATTCTGGATTATACACGACCAGCTTGCCGACTTCAACCTCTGCTTCGACTGGCAAGCAGAAGGCACCCTAACGCTTAGCGTGCGCTCTGTGCCTGTGCTTATATTAAGCAAGGAGAAGGGAGCGAAGCTCGTTGGCAACAACAAATGGCACAAGTACGAAACTCTCGACCAATGGTCTACCGCCAACATCAGTGTCAAGGACGACAAGATAACGGTAAGCGTAAACGGACAGAAACTGATAGACGCAGCCAAACTCGTGGCATCCGAGGCTGGAGACGCTATCAACAAACAAGGCTACATAAAATTTCTTGCCGACGAGCAAGGAGCCACAGTGCGCGAATACTGCTTCATGCGCCAGTAGAAGCGCACTGTACAGCCACCCATTTAGTATGCCTCCAGCAAGCCCTCGCACGCATCCTCTATAAGGTCAAGAGCATAGTCGAAGTCGGAAAGGTCGCCATAATAAGGGTCTGGCACAACGTCGGTACCCTGATGCATCGACAGATAGTCGGTAAGCATACATACCTTTTTGCGGGCCTCGGCGTTTGGAGCCTTTGACGTAACGATGCGGTAGTTGTCGCGATCCATAACGAGCAGCATGTCGAAGAGGTCAAAATCCTCCGTCCGTATCTGCCGCGCCCTGCTGTCAAGGCGGTATCCACGCAGCGACGCGCGCTCACGCATACGGCTGTCGGGCAGCTGTCCAACGTGCCAATCGCCTATACCAGCCGAGTCGATAAAGTAGTCGGCATCCAGCCCGGCGGCATGCACCTTGGCCTTCATCACACCCTCGGCAGCCGGCGAGCGGCATATATTGCCAAGACATATAAAAAGGAGCGAGTGTTTCTTTTTCTTTTCCATATTTATTTCGTTTAAGTTTTAAGCAGTACAAATATAGCCAAAAATCCCCTATTACGGCATTTCTTTGCTGCTTTTTCTTCGTCCAACCGACTTTTGTTCGTAACTTTACACTTACAATACAACCCATACCACTATGCCACAGCAGATATACAACGACTATGGAGCATGGATGCGACGCCAGTTTCCGTTTCGCGTACAGAAGATTTCGATAGACGCAGGCTTCTCCTGCCCCAACCGCGACGGCTCCATATCGCACGGAGGATGCACCTTCTGCGACAACCGCACCTTCAACCCTGCATACTGCCAGCCCACAAAGTCGATAACCGAGCAGATAGGCGAAGGCAAGGAGTTCTTCAGACACAAGTATCCCGACATGAAATACCTTGCCTACTTCCAGGCTTTCTCCAACACCTACGCCCCACTCGACACCCTTAAGCGCCGTTACGAGGAGGCTCTGTCGGCAGAAGACGTGGTGGGTATAGTTATCGGAACCCGCCCCGACTGCATATCACCCGAGGTGCTCAACTATCTTGAGAGCCTCAACCGGCAGACGTTCATGATTGTGGAGTACGGCATCGAGTCGGTAAGCGACGACACGCTGCGACGTGTCAACCGCGGCCACAACTTCGAGTGCTCGCGCCGCGCCGTAATCGAGACCCACAACCGAGGCATACTTACCGGCGCCCACATCATCCTCGGGCTGCCCGGCGAATCGGCAGACGACAATGTGCGCCAA
This sequence comes from uncultured Prevotella sp., assembly GCA_900553155.1. Taxonomy (GTDB): domain Bacteria; phylum Bacteroidota; class Bacteroidia; order Bacteroidales; family Bacteroidaceae; genus Prevotella. Next base: position 6,365 of record USCM01000064.1, read on the forward strand.
GCCGACATCGTGTCGTCCTTGCCTATCGACATCCTAAAGCTGCACCAACTGCAAATAATACGCGGCACCCAACTTGCAGCCGAATACGAGCGCCAACCATTCAGCCTCTACACCGCCGACGAGTACATAGACCTGTGCCGACGATACATCGAACGACTGCGACCTGATATGGTGCTCGAACGATTTGTAAGCCAATCGCCTAAAGAACTGCTCGTGGCACCCAAGTGGGGACTGAAGAACTACGAGTTTGCCAACCGCTTTGTGAACTATATGAAGCGCATGAACTCGTGGCAAGGCAAGCACGCCCGACAACTGGGCAGCGACAAATCTTAAAAAACCAATATTTGTACATCTACCTGTATAATATGTCAGAATAAATTATTACTTTTGTTGTCCGAATATAAAGAAAACACATTATAAAACGAAAAGAAATGAGATCAAGAACAGCAAACTGGTTTGAAACCACTGTGCGCTACGAGCGCCAGACCGAAGACGCAGGACAGAAGAAGGTTAACGAGCTATATGTTGTAGACGCCCTGAGCTTCGGCGAGGCCGAGGAGGCTATCACTAAGGAAATGGAACCATACGTAAGCGGCGAGTTTGAGGTAAAGAACATCACACCGGCTTCGTACGGCGAGATTTTCTTCAGCGACAACGACAACGACGACCACTGGTACAAGGCTAAGCTCTCCTTCATCACCCTCGACGAGAAGACAGCCAAGGAGAAGCGCTCGGCTGTAAACTTCCTCGTACAGGCTGCCACCTTCAACGCTGCCGTTAAGAATATAGACGAGGCTATGGGCAAGACAGCCATCGACTACATCATCGTAAACATTGCAGAGACAAAGATTATGGATGTATTCGAGCACAACGCTCCTGTAAAGAAGGAGGAGAAGAACGACAAGCCCGAATTTGAGGGATAAACCAACCCCCGGAGACAAGAAAGATATATAGCATTCAACATTCTTACTATGGAAACAACAGACATTGCACGTAGACTTCACGACGTGAAGGACGGCTTGCCACAAGGTGTGCAGCTCGTGGCTGTCAGCAAGTTTCATCCTGCCGACTACATAATGGCTGCCTACAACGCCGGACAGCGCATCTTTGGCGAGAGCCGCGAACAGGAATTGGCAAAGAAAGTTGAAGCGCTGCCAAAGGATATAGAGTGGCACTTCATCGGACATCTACAGACCAACAAGGTGAAGTACATCGCTCCATACATCTCGATGATTGACGCGGTGGACTCGCTGAAGCTGCTTCGCGAAATAAACAAGCAGGCTGCCAATCACAACCGAACAATAAAGGTACTGCTCGAGCTGCACATTGCCGAGGAGGAAACCAAGTACGGACTGTCGCTTGACGCCTGCCGACAACTGCTCGAAGAGGGTGAATGGCGACAACTGAACAACGTACAGATTTGCGGTTTGATGATGATGGCATCGCATATCGACGACGAAGAGCTTATACGCAGCGAGTTTGAGCTGGCTGCCAACTTCTTCGACGAGGTTAAGGCACACTACTTTGCCAACGATCCCAACTTCTGTGAACGCTCTTGGGGTATGAGCCACGACTACAAGATAGCGGTGCAATGCAAGTCGACAATGGTGAGAGTGGGAACATATATCTTTGGAGACAGAGTGTATTAAGAGTATTGATATGCTGCTAATTATGGTTTTCGATTTGACGTGCCAATGTGCCAGAAACACGCTCTTGGCGCCATAAGTAGCTGATAACCAATAGATAAATAGGCTGTTACTTTTCTTGTTTTATTAAGAAAAGTAACAGCCTATTTGCCATTAGGTACATCCACACAACATTACAAATACTTTGTAACACAATTACAAAGACCTTGTAACATCACAATCTATTCTCTGTAACGAGCCATACCACGAGCGACTGTATTATATAGCCCCCCTGCTGACAGACAGGCTGGCACATTGGCCTTATCACAAAGCAATGTATCAGCCTTTAAATAGTTGTATATCAATACATTACGTCAAAACTGACACTTAAGTCACTATTTTTGAAAAACTAATAATCAAAAATAATACTGTCCCTTCTTCTTTGTTCTACCTCCATACTCTATAGCATGTGTAGGACAATGGTGGTAGCAAGCAAAGCAAGACAGACACTTGCCGTTGTGCAGCCATGACGGTTCGCCGCCCTTCTCGAAGTGGATATTGGCAACCGGACATACAGAGGCACACTTGCCACAATGCAGGCACCTGTCGGCAACAACGTGGAAGGGGCGGTCGGTAACAAGCTTCTTTACAAACACCGAGCCTATAAGCCTACTGTTGATGCGTGGCCAATGACCTATAGTGATATCACGCACTCCGCTGCGACACTCCATAATGTCGGCAATGAAACGTGTTAGCTTGTTGTCTGCCTCCATCTTCTTACACTGCTCCTTGGCAGGCGTATCAACATCCATAAAAGGCAAGCCTACATACGATTCGGGCATAATGAGCGATATGGCGCTGTCTATCTTTATACCCATAGTTTGCAAGCGCTTCTCCAATATGCTTACCGCCTCGCCAACATTATCGCCAGCCGTACACACAACGTAGGCATAGTGGCTGTCGGCATTGGTAAGGTGTAGACGGTCGAGAAAGTCGAGCACCAATCGAGGCGG
>USCM01000065.1 GCA_900553155.1 uncultured Prevotella sp.
CACGTGACAAATCGCTGATGTACAACGATCCTCGTACTGGCATTGCTATCGGCAAGTTGATATCGCAGGAATCGGCCAACTTCTATATGTCGGTGCTTGTTGACTTTATCCTTTATGACTTGAAGGTGGAGGCGCTTGAGATGTTTATGGATGACTTCGTAATACTTGACACCAAGGGATTTACACATGCCAGTGAGACTGTTGCCAAGATTCGTGACTTTTGCCGTGACATTCTACACATCACGCTCCATCCCAAGAAGATATACATACAGCCTTATCAGAAGGGTGTGTTGTATGTGGGCGCCATGATTAAGCCGGGGCGCATATACATAAGCAACCGCACTCTCGGAGCTGCGTTCCGTCGTGTGCATTTCTACAATACCAAGCTGCAGGAGGGCGAGGGTGAGCAATATGCGGAGGCGTTCGTGGCTACTGTCAACAGCTATCTCGGGCTTATGGTGCACTACAATACCTACAACAAGCGCAAGAGGCTTATAAAGCTTATCGACCGTGGTTGGTATAAATATATTATGGTCGAGGGCCATTACACTAAAATTATTCTGCGCAAGCAATTTAAATCACACAATAAAATCAAAAAACAAATCAGACATGGCAAATACAAGCAGTTCTTCATGCCGGAACTTGACGACATGGGTGCCGATTCAGCAGCTGCCCAACAAGGCTTGGCGGTTATTTATCCGGATGGAGCACCTCGACCCCGACACATTCGACACCACCGTAATGTACCACCAAGTGGACTACCCTCAGCGACCGACTCTTGCCGACATTAAGCGCACGTGCCATCGCATAGCAATGGCTTATCTCGGCGAGATTAACTACAACCCTGAGACCTTCGATTTCTCGCCTTACATGGTTTATTGATGTCCGACTGCTTGTCTGGCTATTGGTGTATTTTTGCATAAACTAATTATCATTATTGTTATGCGTAAGATTAATCTCATCATCGTTCACTGTACTGCCACCATCGAGGGCAGAGACTATACGGTGAGCAATATCGACATGTGGCACCGCCAGAGAGGTTTTGACTGTATTGGCTACCACTATGTGGTCTATCGTGACGGCACGGTGCATGAAGGACGCTCTATATGTAAGGTAGGCGCCCATTGCAAGGGCCATAACAGCGACTCTATAGGAGTGTGCTATGTAGGAGGTGTTGGCAAAGACGGCAAGCCTAAGGATACTCGTACTTTGGAGCAGAAGGATGCTTTGGTGAATCTGCTGATGCGCCTGAAGCGACAATTTCCTAAGGCAGTGATAAGAGGACATCGTGACTTTGCAGCCAAGGCTTGTCCGTCGTTTGACGCTACTAAGGAGTATGCTGGTATCTCTAATCAGTAATGGCGTATGGCAGTACAAGGCAATGGCAATGCTCCTGGCATGACGGCAGAAGAGTTTAACCAGAGGGTTAAGGCGTGGGGCGAGACTGTGCGCTCTCGCTCGCTTGGCTCGCTTGTTGCCGAGACCAATGTGTATAGCGGTGGGCTGCGAGCTCGCCTGAAGGCTGCCACCAACACCGACAGTGGCGACGGCTTGGCTCATGCTGTGGCTTTCAAATTTCTGCGCTATGGTGTTTTCGTGGCGTATGGTGTGGGCAATGGCTACATCCGTCAAGGCGGCAGGGTGGTGCGTGGCTCTCACGACCCTAACCGGATAGTGACGCCCGGTCCTATCAGGCGTAGGCCCGTTGACTGGCTCGACAACAATATCGAGCAGCAGATTCAAGAACTTGCAGACATCGCTGCCGACTACTATGGCGACAACGCTGCACGTGATGTGCTCGAGCAGATAGATCGAGTGACGATAGCCAAGAAATAGCACAAAAAAGGCAGGGAGCTAAATTATTAAGCTCTCTGCCTTTTTCTATTTCATTCGTTTGATTGGTTGTTGCCAATACAAAGCCTTCAAATTTCTGAGTTTTTCGAGCGTCTTTCCAGTGAAGACCCAGTGATTATATCTGTCGAGTACCAAGTCTTTCTTGCGCATCTGTTCTATTAGATAAGGGTTCTTTAAATCGTTTTCTATATACATTGGCAACCATTGTCCGTCACGAAACATCATATCGTGTTTTTTCATTTCCCAATAATATGTAGGTGTGTAGCCCCATTCCTTTGCCGATTTAAGCTCATAGTTTGAGTCTTCGACTCTATCGAAGAATTTTTTACCGCCTCGCTTTGTGCCTCTTATCATAAAAAGAACGGTAAGAGTCAGTACTAAAAACAATGCTTGCATTGGATCGAGATGATACATAGTCGAAAGGTTTAAATTGGTTTATTCTTGCTGTAAAGTTAGTCATTTTTTTTGAAATACGCAAGTTTTGTGATGCCTTATTTTGCGTCCTTTGCCACTATATTTTTATGGGTTATTTTTGTGGCAATTAAAACTTGTTAGATATGGCTAAAACATACAGTCGTACTGTCAAGGTGTATCTTGACGGTGCACAGATAGACAATAGTGTTCCTGCTATCCAGAAGAAGATTCGTGAACTTACACGTGATGTAAAGAAGATGACAATCGGCACGGAGGAGTATAACAAGACGGTGAAAAGCATTTCTGAGCTTAACTCTATTCTGGCAGAACATAAGCGTGCCATTCGTGGCGTAGCTGAAGAGAACAAGTCGCTCGGGCAGCGTTTAAGCAGTGTGGCAGACTTTTTCAACAAATGGTACTACTCTCTACAGACGGGTCTTGACGCTTTGGGTGGTGTGACTACAACTATTCGCCAATGCGTTAAGGATTTTGCCGACATGGAGGAGGCAATGGCAGATGTGCGCAAATATACTGGCCAGACTGCTGAGCAGGTACACGAGATGAACGAGGACTTCAAACGTATGGATACTCGCACCTCGCGCGAACAGCTCAATGCCCTTGCTGGTGCAGCAGGCCGCCTCGGCATCACCAACCAAAAGATGATTGAGGAGTTTGTCGATGGCGCCGACAAAATTAATGTGGCGCTTGGCGATGACCTCGGCGAGGGGGCCGTTGACAAGATTGGCAAACTCGCCCACATGTTCGGTGAGGACGAGAATAAGGGCTTGCGTGGGGCGATGCTTGCCACTGGTTCTGCTGTCAATGACCTTGCTCAGTCATCGTCGGCCAATGCCGGATATATTGTGGACTTCACTGCAGACCTTTCGGGTGTGGCTATTCAGGCGGGTATGACGCAAGCTCAGATTATGGGTTTGGCTTCTGCCCTCGACCAAAATATGCAGGAGGAAGCTACGGCTTCAACCGTATTCTCTCAACTCATTACTAAGATGTACCAAGAGCCGGCACGTTTTGCTACCCTCGCTGGCGAAGATGTCAAGGAGTTCACTAAGCTCCTTAAGACTAATGCAAACGAGGCTCTTTTGAAGTTTCTTTCTGCTATGCAGGCAACTGGTGGTTTTGATAAGATGGCACCACTGTTCTCAGAGATGAAGCTTGAGGGTACTCGTGCCGTAGGTGTTCTATCTTCAGTGGCCACACATTTAGACCAGGTGAGGGAGGCTCAAAAGGTGGCTTTTAACGCCTACAATGAGGGCAACAGTGTGATTGAGGAGTTTAATGTGCAGAACAATACTGTGCAAGCAGGCATAGATAAAGCGAAGAAGCAGTTCCTTGACCTTAGTGTTGAGCTTGGCGAGAAACTGTTGCCACTTATACAAAAGGGCATCAGTACGGGGTCTATGGCTGTGAAGATTCTCAGCACAGTCACTAACTTTGTTATTGCCCATCGCAAGGCTCTAATAACACTTAGTACCACGATTGGCGCTTATGTAGCCGGTGTTAAACTCTCTGTATTATGGAAGCAGCGAGCTATAGCTACTGAAAAACTCTCGGCTTTTTGGCATGCCATACAAGACAAGTGGCTCATGACAATCATGCTGCGCCATGCTGTACTCAATGGCACCATGTCGAAGACTGTTGCCCTTCAAAAGATGCTCAATGTCGTAATTGGTGCTAATCCGTTCGGCGTGTTCCTTGCCGCTATTACGGCTGTCACTACTGCTTTGGTATTGTATCGTCAAAAGCTCGACGATACTGCCATTGCACAAAATAAGCTTTCTGAGATTCGTCAAGAGGCTGCCTCCAAGGTTGGCGAGCAGGAGACAAAAATACGTGCTCTGATTGAAGCTGCCAAAGATGAGAGCATGAGCATGGATGATCGTCGCAAGGCTGTTGCACAACTCAACAAAATTATTCCTGGCTATAATGCGCAACTTGATGAAACGACACGCAAGTATAAAGCCAACGATAAAGCTCTTAAAGATTACCTCGTATCGCTTCAACGCAAGTATGAGTTGGAGGGTGCCAAGGATGAGTTGCGCCGTCTTGGCGGTGAGATTGCCAAGGAGCGCGTCAAGCTCCGCAAAGCTCAAGAAGACTTCGACAAGGCTAAGGACAGACACAATAAGGTGAACAACCAAACTGCCTATATGCCTTCGACATGGCAGGCTGGTGTGGGCATTGCCACATCTACCTCGAATGAGGTGAAGGCTGTGGAGGAATCTAATGAGAAACTCCGTAAATTAATGGCAGAGCGTGAGGGTATTGTAAAGGTTTATGGTGGTGATTTAAAGGCTGATGCAGTTAAAGGTTCCAAAACTAAAGAAACACCAGGCTCTGGCAACAAGCCCGGCCACTACGTTTCAGCTGAGGACAAGGCTGCTAACAAGGCCGAGATAGAAGCTCGTAAGAAGGTCCAAAAAGACCTCGATGCTATTACTGCAGAGTATGAAACCAAGCGTACCAAGGCCAAGGAGGATTATCTGAAGGGCGATATTGCAACGCAAGAGGATTACAACCGCAAGATTGAGGACTTGCAGCTCGAAGAACTTAACAAGAAGCTTGAGGTTGCCGGCATTGAGCCGAAGAAGCGTGCCGAGATAGAGAAGAAGATTCTGGACTATAAGGTGAAGCTTTACGACCAGCTCCGTGAGATTGAGCAGTCGTTCGGTGATACAGAGGCTGAGCAGCTCGCCCATGAGCTTGACACCATCAAGCAGAAGTATGACCAGGACCTCGCTCTACTCAACAACCTTCACGATAAGAAACTCATCAGCGAGTCGCAATACCAGGCTGACCTTAAAAAGCTCAAAGAGCGTTTTATTGCCGACACCGACAAGGCCAACAAAGAGTCGAGCAGTCGTGTCATCAGCGACGCCAAGGCTACATTCGACGATTTAATGGAGAGCCAGCGCAAGGCCAACATAAAGGCTGGCAACATCGATGAGCAGAGTCAGAGTGATAGAACTGAGGCATGGAAAGGCTACCTTCAAAAGATTCTCGATGATACCTCGCTCAATGGTGAGCAGCGTCTTGCCGTACAGCAGGAGATTGAGGATGCCGATATTGACCTTACTGAAGATGCACTCAAACAGAAACAAGACCTTACGCAGAAGTACAATGACATTTTGTGCAATGTGATTGTGCAAGCAGGGCAGCAGCTCGGTGAGCAACTAGGCAAGGTGCTACAAGGCGAAAAGGCGGACTTCAAAGATTTTCTCCGTGGCATCCTTACTCTTATGATTGATGCATTGGAAAAGACTGTTCTTGCAGCTCGTGCAGCGAGCATTGCTAAGAATGTGAGCACTCTTGGTTTTGCTGGTCTTGCCAAGGCTGCTGTAGAGACTGCCCTTATCACTGCAGCTTTTGAAATGGCCAAGGCTGCCGTTGGTAGCTTCGACACTGGTGGCTTCACACCTGCTGGTCCATGGGATAAGCCACAAGGCGTAGTCCATTCCAACGAGTTCGTTGCCAACCGATTTGCAACAGCCAACCCCAATGTGCTGCCAGTTCTTAACCTCATCGACGAAGCGCAGCGTTCTGGTAGCGTCTCGAGACTGTCGCCCGATGATATTGCTGCAGTAATCCCGACGACACAGCGTCAGTTTGCCAGTGGTGCTATGGCATCAGGTGGTCGTAGTTCTGCGGGGGTGAGTGTGGCGCAAGGTGCCATGCAAGCGGCACCTCAAGATGCTGCCCTAACAGCTGTCCTCTCGCGTGTCGTGCGCTCGCTCAATACGCTCGACCGTCGCTTCTCGACACCTATTATAGCAGAGACATACGCCACGGGCAAGCATGGCACCATCGAGGCTGAGCGCCTGGTTAATAAAATGAAGTCTAACGTTAGCAGAAAAAGATAATGATTAAATTACTTATTGACGGCAGCGAGGTGCATCTCGCTGCCGACATTTCCCTTGAGTTCTACGACCGCAACCCGTTCTTCACATCCGAAGGTCAGCATACGCTCGATATTGATATCTCGCTTGCCGACCCAGTTAATGCCGTTGTCTACAACGCTATGCACCGCATCGATGTGACTGGGCGACCGCAGAACCGACAAGCCCTGCTCTATTGTGAGAAGGGCATCATCATCAAAGGCACAGAGATTATCCTTGAGATTGATGAGCGCAACGCTAAGATACAAATTGTTTCGGGCAATTCTGAGTTTAACTTTCTTGTAGGTGGCGACCGCTATCTGCGTGACCTTGACCTTGGCGATACTGGCGAGATTACATTAGAAGACGCAAAACGGTCGCTTTATTCTCATTTCCCAGATTTCGACTATGTCTGTACTCCAGTGGTGGCAAAGGCTGTTATATCTAATGGAGTAGGCAATGAGCTTCATTCAAGTTCTACCATATATAATCAGGTGAACGAGGTGGCTAAGGCTACGACTGTAAATCTGAAGTCAGACACTACAATATGTCCGCAGCCTTACCTTGTTGCTATCGTTGCCCGTGTGCTTAAAGCCCTTGGCTACACTCGCACCAACGATGCCATTGCAAGCGATGTTGAGTTGAGCAAGCTTATTTTTGTTCATGGCTACAAGACAACTAAATACAACGAAATGATTGAGAACTGGACGGTGTCTGACTTTATATCTGAGGTTGAGCATCTGTGTGGCGTCTGCTTTATCGTAAACAATACGGATAAGACGGTTGAGATACAGACCTTAACCAACTATTACAAGAGTGCTGTGGTGGAGCAGATTAAGCGAGAGGATGTTATTGGCGATATCAACAAGCAGTACGACCAAGATCCTCCAGACAATATGGTGTACCGCAATGTTTCATACAAATTCCCTGATACCAACTTTTATAAGATCTATGCACTTGACCCGGATTTTGCCAAGCGCATAGAGTATGTGTATTGTGAACCTAAGGCAAATACGTCTTCTGATTATACACGTTTATATAATGTGTGGTGTAGAATTATTGGTGGTGAACCTCCGAAAACGTCCTCAACAGTTACTGATCCGCCAGATGGAGTTTACGACTCTTATCATTCAATGGTAGCATATTATGATAGGCTTCCAGTACAGATACCTAGCTCTGGGTTTATGTGGTTGCCATTAGAGTTTCCGTTTATTATTCGTACAATAAAAAGCAAAGACCCTAAAAATGGTGTTTTTAATCCTACTCGTCTTGGTATGGTCAATCAATTTGGACCTCGTGTTGACGAGACGTCAACAGACAATATGGAGCTTAAGATTGTACCGATAGAAAATGTCTTCTGTAGGTACCACGATTACTATAGATATCCTATGCCAATAGTAGAAAACGGGCAAGGCGATGTTGGCACCGTTAATGACGAGGATGCAGGCAAGGGTGTTGTTGAGCGTCTGTTCAACAGCACATCAACACCTTCAGCTAAGGACAATATGTATGTTGGGTTTTATATGGGTGTTAGCAAGTTTGAATGTGTTGGTGAGACTAAAGACGATAAATACCCAGTGGTACCAGTTACCATAAACAGCCGTCTTCAGATGCTCTCTCGACCATCTGGCCAGCCCGCACAAGGTTTTAATTATTGGGAACTTCAGCGTGTTATGTTTTTTGACGTTGATGGCGGGTATGATCTGTCTATAAACTCAGACAATGGCATGTACAACACGCATTGGCAGGTTCCATTAGAGCTTGACCTCACTACAATCTATGTGATCAACTTCCGTTCGCTTGATCGTCGTGACGCTCGTCATATCTTCAATATAGCTGGTCGTAAGTTCTACTGCCAACAACTCAAGCACAAAGTTGTTGGCGGTAAACTATCCGATGTTATCGAGGGTACGTTCTACCCACTGAAGTACGATTAGAAGTCGTCTTCATAATCGAGCAACTCTGTGTTTGCTCGCTTCATGTCGTGCGGCACGTAGATATTGGTTATCTCGATACTTGAGTGTCGTGCCTGGTCGCGCACCGATACTGTGTCTATGTGCTTGCGCAGCATATTGGTGATGCCGGTATCCTTCAACGAGTAGAATTTATATCGCTCGGGAAAATTCAGTTCCTTTCGCAGCACACGCTGCCAATAGTCTCTGAAGCATTTCTCAGAGCGATATTCTCTACCTGGCTTAAAGTCTTTTGAAAATAGGTAGTCGCTTCCTGCGGCATCGAACACCTTTAGGTCAATCATCAGCTGTAGTATTTTCTTTGGCAGCGTAACGATTGCGTCGTTGTGGTTCTTGGCATTCTCCCCATGCACATATATAACCTGCTTCCTTATCTTGATGTCCTCCACCTTCAGCAACGACATCTCGTGTGGACGCAGGAATGTATAATATAATATGTATGTTGCGAGTAGATAGTGTGGGTTCTTCACCTCCAGGTACTCACGCAACTTAGTAAGGTCGCGCTCGCTGATGGTGTCGCGGTTCTTGTTGTATGAGCTTCGCATCACGGCATGATAGCCTTCGGTCGGGTTCTTCGGCACATACGATCGTGTTACAAGCCACTTGGCGAATGTCTTGAGCCATGCCAGGTAGTTGTTGCGAGTTTGAAGAGTGTTGTTACGCTCTACAAATACATAGTCAAGAAATTTTCCCACCACCCGGCGGTCAAATTGATAGATGTAGTGCACGTTCTTGTTGGCTATCCAGTCTTTCAATATCTTCAGATAGCTCATATAGCTT